>SLST01000167.1 GCA_007130265.1 Spirochaetales bacterium | reverse complement strand
GCCTGTCGATTCCCTTCACACGTAGCGGCGGCCGCTTTCGGCCGCCGCGGCTCGTTCGGGAGAGCTTTGGCGAGCGCCTCAGGCGCGCCCTCGAAGAGCTCGGACCAACCTTCATCAAGCTCGGGCAGATCCTCAGCGACCGCGGCGACATCGTTCCTGAGAGCGTTCTCGTCGAGATGCGCAAGCTCCAGGACGAAGTTCCGCCCTTCCCGGCGTATGAGGCTCGCCGCATAGTCGAGGAGAATCTCGGGAAGCCCATCGACACGATCTTCCTCACCTTCTATGACACACCGGAAGGGGCGGCGTCGCTTGCGCAGGTACACCGTGCTATCCTTCCCACGGGAAAAGTGGTAGCGGTCAAGGTCAAGCGGCCCGGGATCGAGGACCAGATCCGAGCCGATCTCGAGATCATGCGCCAGTTCGCGAGTTTCCTTGACACGTACACGCACATCTTTGACGTGCTCTCAGCAACTGAGATCATCGATGAGTTCGAAACGCAGATCACCAAGGAGATCAACTTCGTCGAAGAGTTTCTCAGCGGCAAGCGATTCGCGGCCGACTATGAGGGCGACGACACCGTCGTCGTTCCCTACGTCTACGACGAGTATACGACGAGAGACGTGATCGTCCAGGAGTTCATCCACGGGAAGAAAGTATCAGAGGTCATCGAAGATGAATCGGGTCGGTACGACAGAGAGCTCATCAACCTGCGGACGGCTGATTTCCTCATGTCGCAGCTCTTCTTGAACGGCTACTTTCACGCTGACCCCCATCCGGGCAATTTCCTTGTCCTCGAGAACAACGTCATCTGCTTCATCGACTACGGAATGGTCTATTCGCTTCGCCCCTACGAGCAGGATAACCTGAACCTCCTCATCGTCGGGCTTGCACGACTCGATCCGAGCCTGGTGGCTCGGTCGCTCCTGCGATTGGGCCACGCGGAGGGACGCGTCAACGAGGAACGGTTCGAGGCCGTCGTGCATGATTACATAGACGCGCACCTTGATCGCCCGATCGAGTACATCGACATCCCGGCGGCCTTCATGCAGCTTCTGCAGATCGTGCTCCGGTTCGGGATCAAGCTGCCGGCGCGGCTGATCTACGTCGCGAAGGTGCTCGGCAGCATGCAGACCATAGCAACCGGGCTCGATCCGAACTTCCAGTTGCTCACCTATCTCAGGAAGTTCGCTCCGCGCATATGGGCGAACCAACTCGGGTCCGAGCGGGCGGCGAGCCGCGCGCTGAACGCCGCGGTCGACTGGGGTGACGCATTGATCGCGCTGCCGGACGTACTCCAGGGAACGCGGCGATTCCTTCGCGACAGAACCCTCACGATGGACATGCCCCAGGCGGAATCGCTCACCGAAACCGCCGACCGCATCGGCTTTCGTACGACGTTCGGTATGGTCCTCTCCGCGTTGCTGATAAGCTCCGCACTCGTCGTCCTCGCAGACATCCAGCCGCAGATCGCCGGGATTCCCGTTTTCGGGATCGTCGGGTTCGGCGTCGGTGCTATCATGGGGATAGGCTTTCTGACCGCGGGGCTCGTTCGATTCTTCCGTTGGCACAGGCACAGCCGCAAGTAGTCATCGAACGGCTTTGGATTTCCCGCGACAGATGATATGGTTCTCCCATGAGAAAACAGAGTGTGGTCGCCGCGGATTGGTGGGACTATACCACCATCGATGACGAGCTGGTGCGAGACGCGGCACGGCTGACGGTTCGGGACGTCGAACAACTCAGCCGTCCCGGCTTTCGTGTTCTCCTGTACGACACGTTGGAGGAGTTCTACCTCGCACAGGCGCTCGAGTATGTCGAGGCGTGGAGGCAGTCCACGGCGGATAATCCCTGCGGGGTATGCGGACCCATCGGACCAACCGAACAGCTCCCGCTCGTTGCGCTAATCGTCAACGCGATGGAGATCGACCTTGCCAAGCTCGACGCGCACTTCTGGGGGATGGATGAGTGGGTCGAGAACGGGGAGGCGGTGCCGACGGATCATCCCCTGTCGTTCGCCAGGTGTGATATGGATCTGTGCTTCAACCGCATCCGGGCGGACCTTCGGATTCCAGAGGCGAACCTGCACTTCCCCAGTGGAGACCTGCAGGCGTTCAGCGAGAGCTTCAGCGCCGTTCGGTGCGCGGTTATGCAGGGAGGACAGGGGGACGTGAAGCACTGGGCGTTTAACGATCCCGTGCGACGCGAGGGGGCCTACGCCGACGCTCCTCCCACCCCGGACCAGTACCGCGAGCTCGGTACGCGTATCGTCGACCTGCACCCTATGACCGTGATGCAGAACGCACGCACCTCCGGGGGCGGCAATATCGCGCTGGTGCCCACACAGGCCGCTACGGTCGGACCCAGGGAGACGTGGCAATGCGACAAGGTCTCCATCTGGCACGCGGGGAACCACGATAACGCATTTGGCATGCGGCTGACGGCGCTCATGATCTCCAAAGATATTCAGGACTCGGCCGTGCCGATGAGCCTGCTCGCGGGCCACCCGAACGTCCAGTTTAACTACCTGCGTGGCGCCATCGGCTCGTGTGACGTAGAGATGCACTGATGGCCGATCACGTCGTGCTCGCGATCGGCGCGCACCCTGACGATATTGAGTTCTCCATGGCCGGGACGCTCATGCAGTTACGGTCTGCGGGGTGGATGCTTCACTACATGAACGTCGCCGACGGCAGCTGCGGCTCCGCGGTCGAGGACCCTGCGGCGATAGTCGCAAGACGAACCGCTGAGGCGATGGAGGCCGCCGCCTCGATTGGTGCGACCTGGCACCCGCCGATCTGCCGCGACCTGGAGATCGTCTACGCCAACGACCCTATCGGCGTGCTGTGCGCGGTGATCCGACGGGTGAAGCCTCGCATCATCCTGACCCAATCGCCGCGGGACTATATGGAAGACCACGCTATCACGAGTCGCCTTGCGGTCACGGCCGCGTTCTGCCGGGGAATCCGCAACTACCCTGTCGCACCCCCCACGCCGCCGATAGACGATGAGGTGACAGTCTACCACGCAATGCCCCATGGGTTACGAGGCCCGCTGCGGGAGCGGGTGATCGCGGGAGCGTATGTCGACGTCGGCCCGGTTCTCAGCGAGAAGCGCGCGATGCTGTCGTGCCATCGCTCCCAGAGAGAGTGGCTCGACAGAAGCCAGGGAATGGGCGACTATCTTCGTGCGATGGAGAGCTTCTGCCGTGAGGTAGGCGAGCAATCCGTCGCATTCGAGTACGCCGAGGGGTGGCGTCGCCACCTGCACCTTGGGCTCTCGACGGCGGATGATGATCCATTGTCCAAGGCGCTACCCGGGGTCTGCCGGACCAACGCCGACTACGAACGTCGGCTCAACGAAGGGACACTATGAAAGACAACCATCACCAGAGCCCCTGGAGCTTCCTCGAAGAGTATCGGGGAACCCACTTCAGAGGGAAATGGCCTACGCTCGTGGAGCTGTTCGCGATAACCGCCGACCGCTATCCGGATCGCCCATGCTACACCGTCTACGAACCGGAGCGGGTCAGTATCACCTATCGAGAGGCCCATACTCTCATCGGACGGGTTGCTTCGTTCCTGCAATCCCGCGGGATCTCCCACGGCGACAAGGTCGCCGTCACCGGCAAGAACAGCCCGGAGTGGGCGATTGCCTACATGGCCACACTCGCCGCCGGCGCGACGGTCGTCCCGATCGACTACCAGCCGAAGGACTCCGAGATCGACAAGCTGATCTCAGTCTCGGACGCCAGGGCGCTGTTCGTTGATGAGGAGCGTTTCGAACGTTTCCGCGACGCGGCCCCGGTACCGGGAGGCGTCTACAGTCTCTCCAGGAAGCACGAGCCGTACGTGTACAGCCTGGAGGCCGAAGGCAACGACGACGCCTCCCCCGCCGGGGAGGACGATCTGGCGGCAATCCTTTTCACCTCCGGCACGACCGGCACTCCGAAAGGCGTCATGCTGAGCCATGCGAACTTCGTCTCGGATTGCTTCCTTGCCCAGGCGAACCTCACGGTCCATCCCACCGATACCTTCTACGCCCTGCTCCCCCTGCACCACTCGTACTGCATGCTGGCGGTGTTCATCGAAAGCATGTCCGTGGGGGCGGAGACGGTGTTTGGAAAGCGAATGGTCATCAAGCAGATCCTGCACGACCTGAAGGAAGCGCAAGTCACGATGTTCCTCGGCGTGCCCATGCTGTTCAACAAGGTGCTGAACGGCATCATGCGCGGCGTGCGGGAAAAGGGGATAGTCGTCTATGGACTCGTGAGGGTTCTCATGGGCGTGAGCGGTATCGTGAAGAAGCTCTTCGGGAGGAATCCGGGGAAGAAACTCTTCCACTCCATCCTCGACAAGGCATCGCTCGCCACGGTGC
>SLST01000490.1 GCA_007130265.1 Spirochaetales bacterium | reverse complement strand
TGAAGATACCGTCGAGCAGACGGCAACGGAGAAACAACTGACGGCTACGGACGAGTCGGCGAAGCCCCACGCGAGAAGACGAGCGAAGCAGGGCAGACGCGGCGAGGAGGGAGCCGAGTACGAGGTCGCCTCACAGTGGCAGCTCATGTGGTGGAAGTTCAAGAAGCACCGGATGGCGACGATCGCCGGCCCGGTCCTGATCATCCTCTACGTGGTCGCGTTTACCTGCGAGTTCTTCAGTCCGGGCCTGCCCACCTTCCGGTACCCCGACTACACCTTTGCGCCGCCAAGCCGCATTCGCTTCGTGGACGTGGAAACCGGCGAGTTCAGCCTCCGGCCCTTCGTCTACGACATTGAGCGCAGCACCGATCCCGAGACCTTCCGTCGCACCTACAGCGAAGTACCGGGAGAGAAGTACCACATCCACCTCTTCGTCCGGGGACGCCCGTACAAGTTCTGGGGCTTCATCCCGGGGACCATCCGGTTGTTCGGGGCAAGAGACCAGGACGCACCGTTCTTCCTTCTGGGCACGGACCACCTGGGACGGGACATGTTCACGCGCATCCTGTACGGAGCCCGAATATCGCTTTCATTCGGCATCATGGGGATCTTCTTCACGCTCATAATAGGGCTGATACTCGGAGGGTTGTCGGGGTACCTTGGCGGAATCGTCGATACGCTCATCCAGCGGCTGATCGACCTGCTGCTCTGCATTCCTACGATCCCCCTCTGGATGGCACTGGCGGCGGCGCTGCCGCGCACGTGGGGCCCCATTCAGATCTACTTTGGCATGATCCTGATCTTCTCCATCATCGGCTGGACGAGTCTCGGCCGCGTGGTGCGCGGAAAGATGCTCTCGCTGCGCGAGGAGGACTTCACCCTCGCCGCGCGCATGGCAGGGGCAAAGGACGGTCGGATCATCCGGAAGCACCTGCTTCCTTCGTTCATGAGCTACATCATCGTTAGCATAACGCTGTCGATACCGCAACAGATAATCGGTGAGACCTCACTCAGCTTCCTCGGTCTTGGCCTGCAGCCGCCGGTCGTGAGCTGGGGGGTCCTCTTGCAGAACGCACAGAACATTCAGACGCTGGCGCACCATCCCTGGTTGCTGTGGCCGGCGGCCTTCGTCATCCTGGCGGTTCTGATGTTCAACTTCCTAGGGGATGGATTACGAGATGCCGCAGATCCGTACAAGTAGACCAGCACAAGGCACGAAGGCGAAGAGCGCACCGGTCGAGACCGATGTTCGTCTTGACGAGGGAGTCATACTCGAGCTGAAGGGCTTGAAGACATACTTTCACCTCGATGAAGGCACGCTGAAAGCGGTCGACGGTGTCGACCTGCCCATTCGCGAGGGAAAGACGCTCGGTATCGTCGGCGAGAGCGGGTGCGGCAAGAGCGTGACCGCCCAGGCGATCATGAGGATCGTGCCCAAGCCGGGTGTCGTCGACGGCCGGATGCTGCTGAGGCTGCGAAAGCACGGCCACATCGGGTCGGTCGTGGACCTCGGGAAGATGGGCGAGAACAGCGCTGAGATCCGAAAGATCCGCGGAGGCGAGATCGCGATGATCTTCCAGGAACCCATGAAGGCGTTCTCTCCGGTGCACACGATCGGCAACCAGATCACGGAAGCGATACTCCTGCACAATACGCCTGACCCTGAGGAGGCGGAAGCCATAGCGCTCGACTCCTTCAAGAAAGTCGGCATGTCGAACCCGGAGCAGCGGCTCAAGGAGTATCCTCACCAGCTCTCCGGAGGCATGCGGCAGCGCGCGATGATCGCGATGGCGCTCTCCTGCAATCCGTCCATCCTGATCGCCGACGAGCCGACGACCGCTCTGGACGTGACCGTTCAGGCGCAGGTGCTCGAGCTCATCAACGAGCTGAAGAGCAGCATTGGGACATCCGTCGTGTTCATCACCCACGACCTTGGCGTCATCGCCGAGATGGCCGACGACGTCGCGGTCATGTACCTTGGCAAGGTGGTCGAGCAGACCGACGTCGATACGCTCTTCCATGGCGCGGTCCATCCGTACACGCGAGCGCTGCTCGGCGCCATTCCAACGGTGACGGCTGACGAAGGCAGACAACGGCTCCTCTCGATCCCCGGCACCGTACCGTTCCCGATGAACCTGCCCACCGGATGCGGCTTCTATTCGCGCTGCAAGCACCGGGACTCCGAGCGGTGCATGGGAGAGGAGATCCCTCTGACCGAGGTAGCGCCGGGGCACAAGGTCAGGTGCCGCATAGCCGAAGGCAGCGTGCAACCGAAGGCGGGGTACTGAATGAGCAACAGCGAGAATGGCCGGCGGATCATCGATACGAAGGGCATGCGCAAGTTCTTCCCCATCCGCAAAGGCGTGCTCAAACGCACGGTCGGGTACGTCCGAGCGGTCGACGACGTGGACCTCTTCGTCAACGAGAACGAGACGTTCGGTCTCGTGGGAGAATCCGGCTGCGGCAAGACGACCCTTGGTCGCTGCATCCTTCGCGCGATCGAACCAACTGCCGGCGAGATCAAGTACCAGAAGGACGACGGGACGATCGTAGACATCAACGCGCTCGATGCGGAAGAGCTTCGCAGGTCGCGTCGTGAGCTGCAGCTGATCTTTCAGGATCCCTACTCGTCGCTCAATCCGCGCATGACGGTCCTGAACATCATTGGCGAGCCCCTCGTCTGTCACGGTCTGATGGAAGGGCGCGCACTTCGCGAGCGGGTGCGGGAGCTCGTCGAGCTCGTTGGGCTCGATCCCCGGCACATGGAGCGCTACCCCCACGCATTCAGCGGAGGCCAGCGCCAGCGCATCGGCATCGCGCGGTCACTCGCGACCAACCCGCGATTCATCGTCTGCGACGAGCCGGTTTCGGCGCTCGATGTGTCGGTCCAGGCGCAGATCCTGAACCTCCTGCTCGAGCTGCGCCAGAAACTCTCGCTGAGCTACCTCTTCGTGTCGCACGACCTGGGCGTCATCCAGTATATCTCCGACCGCGTAGGAGTCATGTACGTCGGCAAGATGGTGGAGGTTTCGGAAACCGGCGAGCTGTTCGAGACACCGCTCCATCCGTACACGGAAGCACTGCTTTCGTCGAAACCCAAGCCTGACCCTCGGCTGCGGTCGACCAAGGTCATCCCTAAGGGTGAGGTCGCGAACCCCGCGAGCCCGCCTTCCGGGTGCTACTTCCATCCACGGTGCCGCTTTGCGAAGGAAGTGTGCAAGACCGACTCGCCGCCCCTGCGCGAGGTCCGGCCGAATCACTACGCCGCCTGCCACTTCGCCGGGGAGCTCGAGCTGCAGAGCTCGGCCGTCCCGACGACAGCCGCCCTCCAATCGGGATGAGCCTGGGAATAGTCCTCTTTGTGACCGTTCTCGTGCTCTTCGGGATGATGGTGGGCTTCGCCTACCTGACAAGGTTCCTGGTGGAGAGCATGGTCGGAACCAAACACCGCGTCCTGGACGAAATAGTGAGCACCGGCCAGGTTCCGCAGAAGTGGCGCGACAGCTATACGCGGCGGGTATCGGGGAGCGCTCACGGCGGTACCTTCTTCGGGCGCTCGCGTGAGGCCAGGGAGGCGGCGAGGATCCGGCGAAGGCTCGCGAGGCTGTCGCGGTATGTCGCAGGAACCGGGCTCGTCGCCGACGAGAATGCCCGCAGGGACGCGTTGGACGCCCTGGAGTCGGTGTCGCGCCGTTGGCAGAGAGAGGCCGAAGAGTGAAGCACGAACCGACAGACGAACGAAGGACGCTCATTCAGGGCGCGATCGCCCTCGTGATGTCGCTCGTGACCGGCGGGCTCGGATTCCTCCTGCTGTTCATGCTTCGTGATCTGATCGTCACGCTCCTGCGGCACTCCGACATCTCCCACTGGGCATGGGCCGCGATCGATAACTTCGCACTAATCTTCTTCGTCATCCTCTGGCTGTCCGGGGTGCTGGTCGCACAGCACTACTACACGCAAGGCCTCCGCAAAGCGGTTGCCGGGCGGCGTTTCCTCGTTGTGACCGGGGTTATCTTCGTCCTCTACTTCCTCGTTGCGGCCATACCCGGTTTCCTTGGACTCGGTGACTTTGCCGGACACATCTGGGCGCTCATCGCCGTAGCCGGCGTCATTGGCCTCGGGCTGATCTACCTGGGACGAAGAGGCGATGCTCAGAAGAAGAAGCGACGGTCATAGCGAGCCCGGCGCAGCAGCCGGTCTTCTCCGGTAGATGCCGTAGTCCCACTGCCGTCCCCCAATCCGCTCGTAGTTCTCGCTGATGTAGCGGTCGAGAAGCGTAACTCCGGTACTCTCCATGCTCGCATTCGGTTCGGTATGAAAGTGTTCGGGCGCATACCAGAGCACGACGTACCTGACCGGTAGCGACTCCAGCTCCTCGATGATCTCTCGCTGGACCTC
>SLST01000237.1 GCA_007130265.1 Spirochaetales bacterium | reverse complement strand
TTCCTGGCATAGGTCCTTTCGAGTCGCTCGGGTGAACCGGTCGGCGATGGGTGCTGGTCAGGCCCTGCATGCTGAGATCAACAATTTCGGCACCAGTCTAAACTCTGTATGGAAGCCACCAGAATCTTTCGAAACGGAGACTGCGATCTCAGAGACCTCCAAAACGCGATCGGCTCGCAACTGTGACTTGCATATGTTGACGAACCGGTGACGGAACCGTCGCAGCTCGTCGAGATCCTCCGCAAGCTCGGACGGGATCAGCCCCGGCCGGATGCCGGGAACCTCGATGCGCATGCGATCAGCGATGCCAGGCCGAATCATCCAGGTTACTCCCGAAGTGCTTCGCGACGCGAAGGAAGTAGGACTCGAAGGCGGTGTAGAGGTGGTGGATCAGGTATGCCAGTGCCCATGGAGGCCATCTGCGAATCGGCTGCACGTTCGGCTCGCAGTCGCATGTCTGTGTGCCGCGACGCAAGTGGACGATGAACCGGTAGTCGTCCTCAAGCTGTCCGTGAAGCAGGCGCAGCGTCTCGCTATCGCTCACACAAGACCACCCCGCCTGTGGTAATTGAGCGTACCATCGATTCCTCCTGATCGTCCAGCTTAACCCAGTCGATCTTCCACGGGGATCGCCGGGTGATCTGCCACGAGATGAGCGAGTAGCCCTCCACAACCCGGTCTACGAAGGAAGGCTCCCGGAAACGGAGTCTGTTGTCGAACGTCGACCCGAAGCCCCAGATTCGTCCGACCGTTGTGCTTCCCTTCTGAATCTGCACCCGGCGGCCTCGTGAATCTGCTCGGCGTCCATCCCATGACTCAAGGGTAGTGCCGGTGTCTGGAGGGGCCAATTGGAGGGCCCGCGGCGGAAGCCGGTCGGGAGTTGCCACTTCCCTGGGTACCGTGCATGATGAGGTTCGAAGGCGATTGTCCCTATGGCAGACCTCGTTGAGTCGCGCGGCTTGCCGGTGCGGAGACACGTCCTCCCGCGAAGCAGGCGGATCTCACGGGGGAAGGTGGTTTCATGCGTCCGATTGCCAGGGGTATCGTCAAGCATCTCATCGTCTTCGTCGCTCTGTTGGCGCTGGTGGCGGTGATCGTATTCGTTACGGGACTGTTCGTCGATCTGCACCCCGACGCCTACCGCGACGGTATGCTCAGCATCGTCTACGTCTATCCCCTCGTGCTCGTCGCGATCGGGCTCTTCGCCCTCGTCAAGCGGCTGCGCCGCGGAGATCGCGCCACGTCTCTGGACGGCCTGGTGCGATGGTATCAGGAGTGCGGCGTGTTCACGGGCATCGCGATCGTCTTCACCCTGATCACGGTCATCAACAACGTCATGATGCTCACCGGTATCGACGCACCGAAGGAGGGGCTGTTCGCCTACCAGCACATGCTCGTCAGGATCGCGATCGTCACGGGAGCCGTCACGATTGCGATGGTCCGCGAAGCGGTGAGAGTCCTCCGTCGACTCGTTGTCTTCTTCACGAGCGATCCGTCGATCAGGCGGTCCATGCTCGACGACCTCGCTTCCCGTACGGTGGAGGTAGTGACGCGTCGTCCATTCGAGGCGAGCGTGACGATCTTCACAGTCCTGACATTCCTGATCTGCGTAGCCGCAATCATCGCTTCAACGTGGCGCGAGGTGGCTGGGGGTGCACCCTTCTACATCGCCCTACTCATCCTCTATGGCGTGTTGCTCGTCGTGTTCGTTGTCATCCGGCTCGCTCGGCGGTGAGGGACGAGCGCCGGGCGTATGGGGCCCTTCCCGCGACGACTCCGCTGGAGCCTGGTCTACCAACCTGTGGTTCCTTCGGAAGAACGCGAGAAGTGCGAGCCCAACCAGCGCACCGGCGATATGGGGAAGTGACCCACGGCCGCCGGTCTGCCGCACCAACAGCGTGACGCCTCCCGCGACGATCGCGACGAAGACGACGAGAACATACCGCAGCGAAACCGACGAGCCGCTCTACCCACGCCCCAATCCACACCACAGGCAACATGTTGATGATGATGTGATTTCAGTCCACGTGCACGAAACCGTAGATGACGATCGCGTACCACCGGTGGGGCCACTCCGCGGAATCGAATGCGAGGAATCGTACGTTCTCCGGATCCGTCACATGCGAGACCAGGCAACCGTAACAGTCACTGAGAAGAACAAAACCGACAAGGGGTTCTTCCTGGCCTCGAGAGTCACTGACATCCCCCCGTCCCTCTGGAGTCGTCGGATCCGCGACGCGCGAGTTCCGATCGGTCATCGAGCCGGGATTTCCACCCTGCGTACGTCCTTTTCCGCGACGCGCATCGTGATCTCCCGCAGGACGCGCTCACAGGCGCCGTCGTCGGTGAACCTGCCGACGGTCTCCCAGCTTCCGGTTCCAAGGCCCTGTGCCTGAAGCCGCGACCTTCTGGTCCGAAAACCAATCGCGAGGATCAGCTTGTCCTTCTCCTGGTTCACATCCCAGATCGACATCTCGTCTCCTTCGAGTTTGCGGCGTACACCTGCCTGCCGTGAAGCTTCCGCGGCCGCGGAAGCTCCAGCGGCGCCGCCTGCCGCGCCGGCTGTACTGCTCATGCGGCGACTCTACAAGCACACGGCGAGCGTGGTCACCGTCTGCGGGCTGCCTGAGAACGACTCACCAGAAGACCGCTATACCGACGTTGGCAACAGTGAGCCCAATCGTCGTGAGCCATGCGGTCCGGTTGAAGGCTTTCGCGCGTCTGATCAGCGCGACCGCGAGAACGGCCGCGGCGACGACAAACTTCACCGTCGCCTTGATATGGTTCGCGTCTGCCATCAGAATCGCCAGCAGCCCGATCCCGGTCGCCAACTGGACCGCCGCCCCCGCGATTACCAGCAACCGGCCGGTTTCCAGACTCGGGGTCGCCTGGACCATCAGACCGCCGATCAGCACCGCGAGTCCCAGAAAGTGCACGAACAACAACACGGATACGACTACGTCACCCATGCGGAGCCTCCTCAACTACACTGCCTACGCGAAGAACCGGGAAGACGTTTCGATTGTGCCTTCGGATCTGGTCGATCTCATCATGGTCGCGGACCATAATAAGGAGAAAGAGGCCTTGGGGTTCCAGCTCCCTGGTGAGCAGCTCGAGCTCCTCCGGCGCAAAGCTTCCGCGGATGAGGAGCGGCTTGCCGTGTGCCTGGATCTTCCGGAAGTGCGGCACCATCTGCAAAAGTGGAGGCCCACACGCGTCGTTGTTCACTTCGTAGCAGCGGATCTCGTCGATCTCGAGGATCGCGTCGAGCAGGAACATGGACGTTGAGTGCAGGTGCATGAAGCTGCACTCGAAGCTGCGTGCGATCATCCGGTCAACCGGCTGCACCAGCGTCCGGTACAAGTCAGGGGAGTAGACCGCCGTGGCGTCCTCCTGCATCCGCACGATGCTGCCCGGCGCCCAGAGGCTGTACTGCGCGTCGAAGTATCCTCCGTGGAAGCGCGGCAGCCGGCGCCACACGTCGACCGTCAGGTCGCGGAAGATGCGCCCGCAGCGGTCGAGCAGCTCGGCGGACTTCTCCGGTTCCTCAACGAGATCGACGATGCTCTGCGCGTGCCCGCGCAAGACGGCGTGCATATCCGTGGGGCCTATCTCGGCGCCGTGGCTCACCGGAAACCGGCCGGCCGCCTTTGCAGCCAGGGTCTCGGCGAGATCCAGATATTTCCGGTACCACGGGTTGTCGCGGTCGAGCTCGAGCTCGAGCAGCTCGCTCCAGCCGCGATGCTCCTCTTCGCCCATGACGTTCTCAGCGAGCACGCGGGCGCGGCACCCGAGGATACCCGGAACGAAGGGGACAGCGACCTGCATGGGACCGACCCCGCGGATGAGGTCGTCGTCGATGTCGTCTCCTTCCTTGATCATACGGACGTGATCGGCGACGAGACGGTCGGGCTCGAGGTCGTCTGGCTCGAGATACCTCTTGCCCTGCCATTCCGCGGCCGCAGCGAACGCCGAGAGGGGAAACCAGCCCACCCGGGTAAATCCGACGAGTGGCCGGTCAACCGGCGACCTGTCCCAGAAGGCCCGGTACCGATCGATCTTCTCCGGATTGTTCCCAAAATCACACGAGGTCATCAACCACCACTATAACGAATCGAACGGCGGGATACACGACGGCCGCGAATCCCCACGGTTACCTCTCAGCTCCCGGTGGACAAGTACCCACGCTCGACCGCACGGAAGACGAGCAGCGCGACGGCAACGAACAGGATGCCGCCCGCGGGGCTCACCCACCCGATCCAGAGCGGCGCTTCCGCCGACTTCGCGAGGAAGCTCACCGCCGGATAGTAGACGACGCCGGCGAGCGGGACCACGAAGGTGAACAGCAGGCGCATGGGGCGTGGGTAGATCGACATGGGGAACTGCGCCATCTCCGGACCGCC
>SLST01000305.1 GCA_007130265.1 Spirochaetales bacterium | reverse complement strand
GTGCGCGTGGAGCTCGTCAAGGTGAGCGTCCTCGTCCTCGCCTCCATGCTGACGGCGATGGCGATCTCGCTCGCCGGACCGATCGCCTTCATCGGCCTCATGGTGCCCCACCTCGTGCGTATGGTCACCGGGCCCAATCACCGGACGCTGCTCCCGTACGCCGGGCTCGCCGGCGCGGTGTTCCTGCTCGTGAGCGATCTCGTTGCCCGGCTCATTCTCGCCCCGCACGAGATAAAGACCGGGATCGTGACCGCGATCATCGGCGGACCCTATTTCATCTTCCTGATCATCCGCTATCAGCGCAGGGGCGTGGTATGAGCGATGGGCATGCCGACGTGCCGGTCCTTGCAGCCGCCGGGCTTCACTACTCGATCGGCGCCGCGCGACTGCTCGACGGCGTGGACCTCGAGCTGGGCCGCGGTGAGCTCGTGGGTCTGATAGGACCGAACGGCGCGGGCAAGAGCACGCTGTTGCGGAATCTCATCGGGTACTTCAGGCCGACCGAGGGCGAAGTTACCGTGCAGGGCCGACCTGTGCGTGAGTACTCGTCGCGCGAGCGCGCGAAGCGGGTGAGTTACCTCAGCCAGTACGGCCCGGACCAGTTTCCCTTCCCGGTCAGGGAGGTCGTGGAGATGGGCTCCTACCCAGTGGTCGGGTTGGGCCGTTCGCCCGGTCTGCGCGAGCGGGAAGCGGCGATGCGTGCACTGAGCTACGTTGGTCTCGAGCACCTCGCCGATCGTTCGTTTCCGTCGCTGTCCGGGGGCGAGCGGCAGCTCGTGCTCTTCGCGCGGGTCCTCGTACAGGAGAGTCCGATCATCCTCCTCGACGAGCCGACTGCGAGTCTCGACATCGGGCACGAGACGACGCTGCTGCAGATGGTCAGGGACCTCTGCGAGGAGGGCTACTCGGCGATCATCGCGATGCACAACCTCAACGTGGCCGCCGAGTACTGTCGCAGGCTTGTGCTGATGAACGACGGACGTGTTCGCGCCGAAGGGACGCCCGACGAAGTGCTTACGCGCGAGCTCATCGAGGAGTGCTACCACACGGCGGTGCACGTGGGTCGCAACGAGTCGACCGGCGGCCTCATCGTCTCGCCGGTGCCGCCGGGCGGAGCCGCCCGCGACCTGCGGGTGCACGTGATAGGCGGTGCAGGCAGCGCGGTGAACATCACGCGCTTTCTGCACCGGATCGGATGCACCGTGACCGGCGGCGTGGCGCACGAGCTCGACAGCGACGCACGGCTGTGGAAGGCGCTCGGCATCCGGTACGTGGAGGTCCCGGCCTTCTCCGAGATCGACGATGAGCGCGTCGCGCACGCGTCTGCCTGCGTGGCGCAGGCCGACCTCACGATACTCTGCGCCTTTCCCTTCGGGAAGGGCAACGCGGGCAACCTCGACCTCGCCGACCGTGCGAAGCGGTTGTTGATTCTCGAGGAGGAGCCGGGAGGCTGCGCGCGCGACTTCCTCGTCGACCCGGACCGGTTACGCCCGCGGTTCGAGCGTCTCGCGGCCGCGCATCCGCCAGTCTCGTACCGCGACGCCTGCGAGTTGATCGAGAACGAGCTACGAAAAGGACGGAAGCAAGGTGAAGATACACAACGACCTGATCGATCACATCATTGACCTGCCCGATGAGCCGCGGCGCATCGTGTCGCTCTCCTCCGGGTTCACGGAGTCGCTGTTCGCGATGGGATGCGCCGACCGCGTCGTCGGCGTGTCGAGCTATTGCGGACGGTACGTCGACGTTGCCGACCGCGCGGTGGTCGGCGACTATCTGGAGATGGATCTCGAGGCGCTCGCCGCGATCGACCCTGATCTCATCGTCGTGACCGGCGGAGTCCAGCGGTCGCTTGCGATCAAGCTGAAGCGCGAAGGGTTGCCCGTCTACGCGCTGCCGCTCCCTGAGAGTTTTGTCGGTGTGTGCGACGCCGCCGTTCGCCTTGGGGCGCTCAGCGGCGACGTGACGCGTGGCCGTGACCTCGCGTGGAACATGATGACCGAAGCCGCCCGGATACGTTCGTCGTGGACCGGTGCGATACCGTCGGTCTACGTGGAGCTCTGGTTCGGCCGGCACGTGCGCACGATTGGGGGGCGCACCTTCATCCACGATACGGTCGAGATCGCCGGGGGGAATCCGCTCTTCGGAACCGACCCGCGATCCTACCTGGGGCTGGATATCACCGCAGTTGACGAGGCGCAACCCGAGGTATTCCTGGGCTTCTACGAGCCGGAGTTCCCCGTGGACTTTGCCGCGGAAGCCGAGAAGCGGGCGTGGATCTCATGGGACCCGGCGCCGCGGATCATCGTCTCCGGCGTCGATCGCGGTCGAAACCTCATCCACGACGGTCCGTCGCTTCTCGAGACGGCGCGATGGCTGCAGGGGGAGCTTCGACAGGCATCGTGAGCGCCGGCTACCGCTTCTCGTTCCTGCGCTCGCAGGCGATGCAGAGGGCCGCTTCCGGTCGCGCGTTGAGCCTGCCTTCGTCGATCCTCCCCCCGCAGGCGACGCACAGTCCGTAGCGCTCCTCGCGGATCCGCTGGAGTGCCGCCTGAATGCTCGTGAGCTGCCGGTCCCCGTGGACCTGCATGACGTCGCGAGTGAAGCTATCCGACTGAACCTGAGCCTCGTCCATAGCCTCGGCGTGCGTCTCTTGAGAAACCTCCCGGTACTCTTCCTCCTTGGTCCTGAGGTTTTCTCTTATCTCGGCCTCCCGCCGCTCGAGACGCCTTCGCAGCTGCTCTATTCGTCGTTTTCTCATGGTTCGCTCCTCGCGATCGTCGTCCGAAAGCTACCTGTCCTCCACGGCCATAGCCTATACCCCACATGGGTTATAGTGAGGCCTCAGTGCGGCCTGAACAGCCGCTGGACCCGCCTGAGGTTTGACCCCACGAGCAGGCAGAGGTAGGTCGTGAGGAAGACGCCGAGGATGAGACCTATTGCCAGATCGATCGCTTCGCCAAAGGCGAGGCGAAGCCATTCGAACGACTTGCTGTAGTGCAGGCCCAGGATGCCGCCGACGATCAGTACGCCGGCGAGGAGCCAGTTGCGCAGCGGCATAGGTTCATGCGCCTCGGCAGCTTCATGCCGGGGCGGTTCGGCCTGGGTCGCCGCCATGATCCTCCCGGTGAGTTCTTCGTCGGTCGACTCGCGCTCCGCGACGCGCAAAGAAGCAAGCGCGAACCGCAGTTTCGCTTCTTCCTGCCGGCACCGTTCGCACCGCGCGAGGTGCGCGGCGAGGTCCTGTCGCGGCTCCTGATCGGCGTCGAGCGCGAGGAGCTCGCGTAGCGCTTCACGGCAGGTCATGGCAACCCTCCAGAAGATCGTCGGACAGCGCGCGCCGCAGCCGTTGCTTCGCACGCCTGATGTGCGACCGCACGGTGTTGACCGGGTGTCCGGTGGCCCGGCTGATCTCGTCGTATGTCATGCCGAAGAAGAAATAGAGATCGACGCACGTTGCGAACCGCTCCGGCAGACGGCGCATCGCCCGCACGACCGCCCGGCACGCTTCGCGACGCAGGACCTCTCGCTCCGGTGTGTCCGCGTCATCGGCTATCGCGGCCTCGTCTATGACCGCGTAGTCGACCCGACGCCGTTTGACGCGAACGGCTTGGTTGTAGGCGATTCCGAAGAGCCACGAGCGAATTCGTCCGTCGCCCCGAAAGGTGGTAAGGCGTCGGTATGCCTGGAGGAACACCTCCTGCACGAAATCCTCCACGTCGGCGCGGTTGGGGAAGAACCTGCGTCCGAATGCAAGCAGCACCGCCTGATGGCGCCGTACGATCCCCGCGAACGCCTCGGTATCTCCGGCGAGCACGCGATTCACGTCGGCCATGTCATCGTCTTGGCTCATTTTGGTTGAGGATATAGAACGCGAGGAGGCTCAGGCCGATCGCAAGCGGGATGAGCCCACCAAGGAGGCTGTAGGTCGACGTCCCGGCCGCTGCGAGGAAGAACACCGAGAGTACGAGACCAACGCCGGATGTCACGAGTCCGGCGATCAGGCTGAACGTGCGTAGATCGACCGGTCTTTCCGGGCGCATTCCCTTTTCGATCATCTTCATCATCTGCTTGTGGCGCCACAGCAGAAAGAAGAACACGACGACGCTACCCAGGGTTATTCCGACGATCGGTATGACGGTTATCAGAACCTGAGCAGCCTGCGAGGGGATATTCTCCATGAATCGCTCCTAGCTCAACGCTTCCGGTCTCGTGACCAGTGGCTCCATCCTACCACGTGATCGTGCTCCTGCAAGCCGGTGGACGCGCTGCTGAGCACGCGCGGCCCTGCGATTGCTGCGGAGTATAGACCTGGTGATCGTGAAGTAGTGGTGACCGAGGATCGCGAAGGTGATGATCCGCACCGGGAGGTCGGGTCTCGCCCTGAACGCCCGTCTGAGGTAGTTCAGG
>SLST01000029.1 GCA_007130265.1 Spirochaetales bacterium | reverse complement strand
CTCCCGGGTCGAGCGCGACGGTATGCGAGTGCGCCTGCGATGATGACAGTCAGGTGTCTCTTTGCGTTCATGGGACCTCTCGCTACCGGCTCGACCCGGCTCTCGCGGGCAGGTCGGCGGCGATCCAGCCGCGGACACCCCCCTTGAGCACGAGTACGTCTTCGACGCCGCGCGAGATCAGTTCGATCGCCGCGGCGGAGCTCGTCTCTTCGGCCGGACAGCTGCAGTATACGATGAGGGTGCGGTCGAGATCGGCGAGACGCGCGGCGTTCGCCCCAACCTGGTTGAGCGGAACGAGGATCGCCCCTGCCAGATGGAGCGCCTCGTAGGAGCCGCGGTCACGCACATCCACGAGCACCGCCGTCCCGTCTATGATCATGTCGTAGGCGTCGCGCGGAGCGATGAGATCTCCCGGCCGCCTGCGCCCGACGCCGACTACCGTGGCAGTGATCGCGATCAGGAGAACCGCCGACACCGCAATGAGCACCGTCGTTCGTCTCTTCATGGGACCCTCCACGGTGAAGGTACCCGTAGATCGAGTTGTTGACAACAATTGTCAGCCATTAGTGATCGAAGGTGAATCGATCTTTGATTATACTATGCAGAGCCAGAGGGTAGCCGTGGACGCAAACCAACTCGATGTGACAAACGCACGCTTCGTGGACGAGCTCTATCAGGCGTGGAAGGAAGATCCGGCAGGCACGGAAGCGGAGTGGCGCGCCTACTTCGAGGCGCTCGAGAACGGCGGGGTCGCCGAGTCGGGGCTCGAGCTGCGCGGCGTGCGCAGCCGGGACGAGGCTGCAGGATCGCGGACGGCGGGCGCCGGCGGTGCCCCGGGGACGGTTCCGCTCGAGGCGGCCGCCGAGCTCGCACAGAAGCAGAGCCGGGTAGACAGTCTCATCTGGGCGTTCCGCGACGTGGGCTATATCCACGCGGACATCAACCCGCTCCGCGACTACAGCACCCCCGAGCTCTACTACATGTTCTACACTATGGAGGGCACCTACGAAGGTCTCTCTCCGGAGAGCTTCGGGCTCGGCGAAGAGGACCTCGATGCCGAGTTCGCCGCGGGACGTTATCTGCGACCCGATCGCGACAGCTTGCGGAACATCCTCGCGCAGATGAGGAGCATCTACTGCTCAACGATGGGGGTCGAGATCCTCCACATCCAGAACAAGCCGATGCGGCGCTGGCTTATCGAGAAGCTCGAGAGCCCGACGGCCCGCCGCGAATGGAGCGGCGAGCAGAAGCGTCGGTTCCAGAAGGACCTCATCAAGGCGGAAGCGTTCGAGCACTTCGTGCAGTCGAACTACATTGGTCAGAAACGCTTCTCGCTCGAGGGTGCGGAAGTGCTCGTGCCTGCGATGCGCTATCTCATCGATTCGGCCGCGAAGCACAGTCTCCAGGAGATCGTGGTCGGCATGGCCCACCGGGGAAGGCTCAACCTCTTCACGAACGCCCTGCGCAAGCCGGGCGCGGAGGTCTTCAGCCAGTTCGAGGACAACTACCAGCCGCAGACGTACGGCGGAAGCGGTGACGTCAAGTATCACCTCGGACACAGCTTCGACCTGAAGGTCGACGAGACCCGGACGATCCACATCAGCCTCGTCGCGAACCCGAGCCACCTCGAGGCGGTCGACCCGGTCGTTGAGGGCAAGACGCGCGCTATCCAGCGGCTGCGGGGAGACAGGAACCGCAAGAAGGTCCTGCCGGTGCTCATCCACGGAGACGCAGCGTTCAGCGGCCAGGGGGTCGTCGCTGAGACGTTCAACCTGAGCCAGCTCCGCGGTTACCGCACCGGTGGGACGGTGCACATCATCCTGAACAACCAGATTGGATTCACTACCGCGAGCAGGGACTCGCGAAGCACCTTCTTCGCGACCGACGTCGCGAAGAGCCTGCCGTGCCCCATATTCCACGTCAACGGCGACGACCCGGAGGCGGTCGTCCGCGGGATCGATCTCGCGATGCGCTACCGCCAGAAGTTCGGATACGACGCGGTGGTGGACATCCAGTGCTACCGGCGGCTCGGCCACAACGAGGCCGACGAGCCCTCGTTCAGCCATCCGCTGATGTACAACCTGATCAAGAACCGCAATAGCGTCACGCAGATGTACGGAGAGCGGTTGGCCGAGGAAGGGAGCTTCCCGGCGGAGGATCAGGACGCGTTCAAGGAGAAGTACGTCGGAGTGCTCAAGGCCGAGATGAAGAAGGCGAAGGAGGGGTTCAGGCCCCCGCTCGACGACGCTTTCGAGCACGGCGAATGGCAGGCCTATCGCCACGAGCACAGCTTCGAGCCGGTTCCGACCGGCGTGACGCGCGACCGCCTCGACCACATCAGCGAGGTCCTCACGACGATCCCTGCGGACTTCCACATCCACCCGAAGCTCAAGCGGTTCGTCTCCGATCGACGCAAGCGGTGGGAGGACGGAGACACGATTGACTGGTCCTTTGCCGAGAGCCTCGCCTTTGGCAGCCTCCTCATGGAGGGACACCCGATCCGCCTCAGCGGAGAGGACTCCGGACGCGGCACGTTCAGCCAGCGTCATGCGGTCTGGTGGGACGTGGAGACCTCGAAGCCGCGGACCCACGTGGCGCTGCGTGACCTCTCGGTCGATCAGGCCGCGTTCAGCGTCTACGACAGTCCGCTCTCCGAGTTCGCGGTCCTTGGGTTCGACTACGGCTACTCGCTCGCCCAGCCGAATATCCTCGTGATGTGGGAGGCGCAGTTCGGCGACTTCGTGAACGGTGCCCAGGTGATCATCGACCAGTTCATCGCCGCCGGGGAGAGCAAGTGGTTCCGCCAGTCGGGTCTGGTCATGCTGCTCCCGCACGGGTACGAGGGGCAGGGTCCCGAACACTCGAGCGCCCATCTCGAGCGGTTCCTGCAGCTGTGCGCCGAGAAGAACATGCAGGTCTGCTACCCGTCGACACCCGCGCAGTACTTCCACGTGCTGCGGCGTCAGATCCGCCAGAGCTTCCGCAAGCCGCTCATCCTGATGACGCCAAAGAGCCTCCTGCGCCACAAGGCCTGCGTGTCGGGGATCGGCGATCTGACCGACGGCAGCTACCGCACGATCATGGACGACCCGCAGCCGGCGAAGAAGACCGGCAACCTCCTCTTCTGCTCCGGGAAGGTCTACTACGACCTGATTCAGCGGAGGACCGAGACCGGCGACGAGCGGACGAGCATCGTGCGGATCGAGCAGCTCTACCCGTTCGACCGGGACCGACTCACCGAGGTCCTCGAAGGGTACCGCGATGCCGAGACGGTGCGCTGGGTGCAGGAAGAGGCGCAGAACCACGGCCCCTGGTCGTATATCCGTGACCTCATACAGGAGCAGACAGGATCGCGTCGGCTCGAGTACATTGGACGGGGCCCGTGCCCGAGCCCGGCTACCGGGTCGCACAGCCAGCACGAGAAAGAGCGCGAGTTGCTGCTCGCATCCGCGTTCGCGTAAGGTGACGAAAAGGGACGCTCATGAAGACGAACATTGAGGTACCGGAGATCGGGGAGTCCATATCCAGCGGCATTCTCGCCGCCTGGCTCAAGGCCGAGGGCGCGCGAGTCGACGAGGGCGAGGAGATCTTCGAGCTCGAAACCGACAAGGCGACGCTCGGCGTACCGAGCCCCGCCGCCGGGGTGCTCCGCCACGGAGCCGCCGAAGGCGACGAGGTGGAAGTGGGGCAGGTCGTGGGGCAGGTCGACGCGGATGAGACGCAGGCCGAGAAGGAGCCCGCCGACAACGGCAAGACTTCTGCCGGGAGCGAAGGCGATGAGGCTCCCGCCCCCGGCGATGAGGCTCCCGCCCCCGCGGACGGCGAGCATGCCGACGGCAAAACGCCGGCGGCGCCTGACGGCGCGGTCGCGCTCTCGCCGGCCGTCAGGCGCGTCGTCGCCGAGCACGGGCTCGACCCTCAGCAGATCGACGGCTCGGGACCCGGCGGCCGGATCACGAAGGCGGACGCGGAGAAGGCCGCACGGAACCCTCGCTCCGGCGGGGGAGAGGCGAAGCCGGGCGCCGGACCGCCCGCGCGCCCGGCCCCGCTCGCCGAACCTTCCATGCCGACGAACGAGCGCCAGCGGCGCGTGCCGTTGAGCACGCTTCGCCGGCGGATCGCGGAGAATCTCGTGCACTCGCGGCAGAGCTCCGCTCACGTGACGACGTTCAACGAGGTCGACATGAGTGCGATCATCGAGCTGCGCGGGCGGTACAAGGAGACGTTCAATGAGCAGCACGGAGTACGTCTCGGGTTCATGAGCTTCTTCGTCAAGGCGAGCCAGATCGCGCTCAACTCGTTCCCGGAGGTCAACGCGTACATAGACGGCACCGACGTCCTCTACAACGACTACGTGAACATTGGGGTCGCGCTCTCGAGCGAGAAGGGACTCCTCACGCCGGTCATCAAGGAT
>SLST01000055.1 GCA_007130265.1 Spirochaetales bacterium | reverse complement strand
GCACTGGACCTCCTTCGGATTGTGGTCTCAGTGCTCAATACGCCCCCGATTCTCTTCCTGCTTCCTTTCTCCCGCATCAGGATTCGTGACAGTTCACAAGGGGCGGCGACGCATCTACCCGTACCATGACAGGTGCCTCGTGCATCTGCCGAAGAAGGGCCAGACCACGCCGAACGGGTACTACAACATCGAGCGGATGATGAAGGCCGTCACCGCACGCGGCGGGGAGCTCGGGGTCTGCGGAAGCTGCATGGACGCACGCGGTATGACCGACGAGGAGCTCGCGGCCGGCTCGCACCGCAGCTCCATGGACGAGCTCACCGACTGGTCGATCTGGGCAGACAAAGTGATCGTGTTCTAGGAGCTCCTATGAGTGAGGGCAGACGGCCGGTATACCTGGACTACAATGCGACGACCCCCCACGACCCTGAGGTCGTGGAGGCGATGATGCCATTCCTGACGACCGAGTTCGGAAACCCGTCGAGCTCGCACGTCTATGGCATCGACCCGCGCAAGGCTGTCGCACACGCACGCGCCCGGGTTGCCGCATTGATCAGAGCGTCCGTCGGCGAGATCGTCTTCACGAGCGGTGGGACCGAATCGAACAACTACGCGATCCTGGGAACGGCGCGCGCCCGGTCGCACCGGGGGCGGCACATCATCACCTCGAACATCGAACACCCGGCAGTCCTTGATACGTGCGCAGCGCTTGGAGACGAGGGATTCGAGGTCACCCGCATCCCGGTGGATAGCCAGGGGGTGATCGACCTGGCAAAGCTGCGTGAGGCACTTCGCGAGGATACGATACTCGTTACCGTAATGCTGGCGAATAACGAAATCGGCACGATCGAGCCGGTTGCACGGATCGCCGAGCTCGGGCACGAGTGCGGTGCGTGGGTGCATACCGACGCCGCTCAGGCGGTGGGGAAGGTGCCGGTCTCGGTCGAAGAGCTCGGCGTGGACATGCTCACCATCGCCGGACACAAGCTCTACGCGCCTAAGGGGGTGGGGGCGCTCTACCTCCGTGAAGGCGTGCGCCCACAGCTCATCATGCACGGAGGTTCACAGGAGCGTGGTCTGCGGCCGGGCACCGAGAATGTGCTCGAAGTCGTGGGGCTCGGTGCGGCCGCCGAGGTTGCCCGCCGCGATGCCCGGTCGATTGCCGCTGCGATGCGCCGTTCCCGCGACCGGCTCGGCGAAGCGATCGCCTCCGAGTGTGACGTCGTGGTCAACGGTCATCCGACCGAGCGACTTCCCAACACGCTGAACGTGAGTTTTCGCGCGATCCGCTCGAATGATCTTCTCGCGCTGATTGCCGACGACGTAGCCGCGTCCGGCGGTTCGGCCTGCCACGCCGACAGCGTGACGCTCTCTCCAGTCATTGCCGCGATTGTCGCGGCCTGCCGGCGTCTGCAGGCGGGATGAGATGATCTCCTCCATAACGTTTCGCTCGGGCTACCCGACCGGGCTCCGGGGAATCGGGACGCGCACGATCGAGTTCAACCCGCGCCTCAACACCCTCTACGGTCCTAATGGATCGGGCAAGACGACGATCCTTCGTGCGCTCGCCACCGCGACCGGCTGCGCACAGGGCGGCTGGTCCACGGATGTGTCTCTGGTGAGCTACGATCCGAAGGCAGAGACAACGGCGGATCACTCCGAGCGGGCTGTAGCCGTGGAGCCACCGCCGTTTGAAGCTTCCGTGCAATGGGACGAAAGGCCGGTCTTCTACCAGGACTGCTACGTGAGCTCGGAAGAGTCATTCCTCGAAAGCGACTACATGGAGCGGAACGCGCATCTGCGGTCCTCGGGTGAGAAACGTATCGGCCTGGTCAACGAGCTCATCGACTTCATTGAGGAACGATTTCTCACCTATCGGCTTCCCCGAAACGTGCGTCCCACCCTGTTGCTCGATGAAGTGGACAACCATATCGGGATTGCCGCCCAGTCGATCCTCTGGGAGGAGATCGTCAGCCAACTCTCCAGGAAGTACCAGCTCATCATCGCGTCACACAGTATCTTCCCGATCCTCCTGCAGCGAGACAACAACCTCCGTCGCGACACCGTCGTGATGCTCGAACAACACTACGGGGAAATATGCGTCAATCAGTTGGGTCGTGCAGTCGAGTACTTCAACAGAGGTCGCTGAGGTCGGTGATGAAGTCATACCTCTGACAAAGCGAGCCATTGTGGCAACCTCGTTGTACCGCACACACCGTTCCCGATCCCGGATCGCGGGGATTCGGGTACCAACCGCAGAATCCAAAGCCGCGAGTCCCGACTGCGCGGTACCGAGGTAGGCAGCTGACGTTGTGTCAGATCCGTTCCTCGTCCCAAGTGCAGACGGCGCTTTCGCCGAGGTTAGCAGCGCCCTTGATCTCGCTGCAGCTATCGATGGATCGGTACGCCTTCGGGCACCAGCGACACCGCCACCCCTCGCGACCCGATACGGCGTGCCCCATCGATTCGGACCCAACGGGAAGGCCGACTTCCGACGAAACGAACCCGCCCGCCAGCAGCCGTGATCGCTCACGTTAACGTGTACCTCAAGACCACGTGGGAAACCGTCATCCCCGTGACTCCACGATCCTCGGCTCAACCGAGGAGCTCAAACGGATGGTGCTCCCGCGCACCGCGGCTGTGGAGTCACCCCTCCAGGTAGGGGAGTACCCCCGCTTCCTGGAAGACCGCACGGCTCGCTGAGTGGCCGCTTCCGCCTTTCTCTACCTCTGCGTGCTCGTGGTCGGAGTAGCGATGCGAGGCCGCCAGCGAGGCTCCCTCAGGTAGCCTCTAATCCCATCGACGCAGCCGACGGGTCGAACCTTTTCTGCGCCGACATGTCACGCTGTCTTGGGCACTACCGGTCGTCGTGATCGAAACGATCGTCGAGCCTGCCTCACAGGCCTTTCGCGCGTATAGCCACACGCCTCACAATCTCGGTGAGATCCGCTTTCGCCGAGATGGGACTCTGCGCGCCAAGAATCACAGGTGATCGACAGTTTGGCTGTGATGAGAATGCCCGCACGGTGTCAAGGGCCCGGATCTCAACTCGTCCCTTGTCAGCCTTCGCGCGCTCCCTCGTCGTCGACGTGTCATGATGTGTAGGAGGTTCCATTGGATGAACGAGCCAAGCGGCCAACTGTCCGTTCAGGCCGAAGGCAGCCGTGGGGTGTGCGAAGGTAACGACGTGCACCAAGTGCCACGGTGAGCAGTCACGTGAGTCGTAACCAAAAGTGGACCCTCATGAGCCTCGTAACGAAGAACAGCGGTCGTCAGCTCTTCGACGAGGGCGAAACGTGGAGGTCTGGACATCGACCCCGTCAATCTGAGGGGTCTGAAACTCGGGCTGTTCAGTTCTTCCCAGACCCCTAGAAACTCGATAGTATCTCGGCTCCTCATTCAGTCCTGAATCACACGGTCGGAGCGGTCAGGCTCTTGTGTTTGGCGATATCGGTAGAGGGAATGTGGTCCTGTTCCTCATGAACCACAACCGTCACGGACGTACCCTTCACGTTCACGGTGGCGCCAGACTTACTCATTGTCACTCCTCATCCCCTCGTAGCTCGCCGGCGACCCGCTCCACGCCCCCAACACCCGGTCGGCAATGTTCATCGTGTCAAAGTGGCTCAGCGTCTCGAGGGCGCGGGCGAACTTGCCGCGGTGCTCGCGATGCCGCCGCCCCGGCTGTGCCCACTGATCACGATGCGCTGCCGGTCGACCCACGCAGGTCACGCACGTCGACCGAAGGCATCGCCATGCCCAGCTGCGTTCACGCGGCGACGTCGGCGGGCCGCCCACGCGAGCCGCCGAAGCCGTGGTAGTGGACCAGGCACGCAGCCGCCCGGGAAGGTCGACGAACAACGCCGCCGCGACCGATCTGATCAGCGAGCGGTGGATGCGCGTGCTGTCGAAGCAGTCGTCCGCGACGTCGAGTACCCGCAGCCGGCGATTCGGATAGTCGACCGTGTCAAGCGCCGGCGTGAGCGGGACCGAGCGGAAGCGCTCGAGCATCTCCTCCCAGAAGGAGTCGAAATCGGTACGGCGGGTGAGCTCCGGTAGATAGGATTGGAGCTCGGCGCTCCGCCGATTCAGGTACGACACGGGCATGGGATCCTCCAGCTGGTGTGACCACTCTGCACGGCCAGGCACGGAAGCGTCATCGCGCCGGTGCCGTATGAGGAGCAACATGGTATACTCTCATCAGCAAGTTGGTACCCACAGGAGCGGTCTACCCAGATGCGATCTCAGACAAATACGGACAGACTCCGAAATGCCACGCGCGATATTCACTCCCGACTCGAATCCACTGAGTACGCTGCCGCAGTGATGAACGGTACGATCGGGATCGAGCCGTACGTCGGGTACCTGCGAGTTCTCGCCGTTCTTCACGGGACACTCGAATCGGCGTTGGTCGGCGTTTTCCACCCGGTCACAAAAAACGTCTGGAAAGATGAGCTGAGACGGAGCCGTGAGCTCGCTCAAGACCTGGATTACTTCCGCATGCGTCTCATACCGGACGCCCCCGCGGCGATCAGGACCGCGCTCGACACCGCAGCCGAACTCCGCAGGCTCTCCGTGGACAACCCGGTCGCTCTGGTAGGCGCTATCTACGTACTCTACGGGTCGAGCAAGGGAGCAGCGGTGATCCGATCCAGACTGAACTCGAACTGTGGCGTGAACAGCTCACGTGGCGCGAGCTATTTCACTCGGCACGGGGGCGAAGGAACACGAGAATGGCAGGAGACGTCCCATCGCATCGATTCATCGGAGATCGACGAGTCCGGGATTGAGGCCGCCATCGAAACGGCGAAGCTTGTACTCCAATGTGTTCACGATGCGTTTCTCGCATCGCACCCGGTCGATCACTCCGCTCTTCGCTATACTGCGACGACGCTCAGTCCGGATTCCGGAGACCACCCGGTGCCGCAGGATCCCGCAGTATTGCGCGTCGTGCTGCACACCACCGATCGCGTGCTCACCGACTACCCGTACATCCTTTATCGCTACGGTGACCGCGGACGTCGTTTCACGGACGCCGACGGCGGGTGGCTTGTGACGCTTCCGGAACTCGGCGAGGCTTCGATGGCCGGGCAGCTCGACTGGCTGCGCACCGTTCTCTCCTCGCGCGGTGTTCCCCACATCCTTGTCGCGAGGCACCTGCAATTGCTTGCCGACGAGTTGAGTAGCACCGCCTACGATCGAGCGTACCTGCCGCTGTTGTCCGGCGCGGCCGAGCGCATCTACCGCTCGGTGGACGAACGAGTCCCGCCTGAATTACGGATGCAGCAGCAATCCGTTCTGTACCGATCCCTCGGCCCAGGCTCAGGTGATCCACGGGGGGACATGCGCTGTCGCGAAACGGCTGAGCTGATCGCGTCGGCGGTGGTCGACCGTGATCTGGGTGTCGAAGACGCGGTCGACGCCGTTGTCGGATGCCTCGCGGACAGGAACCGCTCGAGCGACACGTGGGTCGACTCGGTTCTGGATACTGTTCGAGTGTTTCAGACGTCGTAGGCCACAGAGGTATCGAATGGAGATGAAACCCCCATCCGGATTGGCTCGGTTGTACCTCGACGCGGTACTCGAACACGACAGCGATGCGGCGATCGATCTCGTCGTACAATCCGTCGATGAGGGCATGCCGGTGCAGGAAGCGCTATTGTCTGTGATACAACCGGCTCAGTACGAACTCGGACGCCTGTGGGAACGGAATCTGATCACGGTCGCGCAGGAGCACTTCGGGTCTGGTGTCGCTCAGCTTCTCATCGCGCGCTTGTACAGCCGCTTCCCGCGCTCCCCCGTTACCGGCGGCAGATTGGTTACGGCTTGCGTGGATGATGAGCTCCACGATATTGGAGCCCGGATCGTTACGGAATTCTTCGCCCTTGCCGGTTGGGACACGCACTACCTTGGCGGGAACAAAACCGCGAAGGCGATCCGCGAAGCGGTCAGGGATCTGAAGGCAGATGTTGCCGCGATATCTGCCACGATGTACCCACATGTAGATACAGCCCGGAGCGTGATTGCGAACCTGGCGGCGGATGTCGGGGACGATCCGATTGTTGTCCTTGTGGGCGGACAGGCGTTCAACGCGTCGCCCGACCTTTCCACCGCTATCGGGGCGCACGGCTGGGCGCCGGACGCCGAAGAGGCCGTCACTCTGGCGCAACGGCTCGTGCGAGTTGTCGATGAAGAGTGACACGCAACCACTTGCCGCGCTGTGTCTCCGGTGTGAGCGATCAGGTACCATTCAGTCAGTACTTCGTTGGTCTCTCAGCGGTGCCGTACAACCAGAGACTGGTACGCCTCTTTCGGCCCTGGTAGATGCCGGTAGCGTCGCGAAAGCCGGCTTCTTCCTGCGAGAGATCGTGGATCGCGGCACGGCGTTCGACTGGCAGATCAACGTCGCAACCCGGGAGAGCATAGATACGCTCGCCTTCTCGGGTGTGGACTTGGGCGATTCGTTGCTTGTTCTTGCCGCGGGCAGTTCTGCCTTCCACTCGCAGAACGTGCTCACCCGCATCAACAGTGAGCTGAGCAATCTGCATCGCCGCGTAGCTCAGCAGAATGAGACACTCGTCGAACAGCGCAGCCGCCTCGAGTCGATCCTCGAGTCGATCGAGGTCGCGGTGATTGAAGTCGATCCCGACGGCATCGTCAACTTCGCGAACGGAACACTCGAAAGGGCGTTGGGCATCCCGGTAGACCGGCTGCATGGAACCCCGCTGGCAAACACAATCCGGCTGACGGCTGAAGGGGAGGACCTGCTTGCCGCGATCGACTCCGTTGACAGCGTCAACTCCTTTGAAGACGCGGTGCTCTCATCCGTCTCAACGGGCCACTCTATACCGGTCTCCGGCGTCATTGCTCCGGTGAGTGGAACGCACGGCGAGATCGTGGCGCGAGTGATCAGCCTGCACGATCTGACAGTCTGGGAACAACGCAAGCAGATGATATTGTCGGCAACGCTGATGCAGGCTTCGCGACGCATCACCGCAGGCATGTCGCACAGCATCAACAACCTGATGACCATTGTCTTGGGAAATGCGTACCGCCTGGAGAATCCCCGCGGCGCCTTGCCGCCGGATAGCGGAGCGGCCATTGACAGTATCAAGGTTGCCGCTCAACGAGCCGCTTCGATCGCCGAACGTATGATGTACTACACGCAGGATCAAATTCACCGGTCCAACCAACAGAACTTGAACGCCATCGTGCGTGAGTTTCTTGCAGACTGGGAAATCCCCGACAACGTGACGCTGGAATCGACGATCGCCGATGATCCCGCGCTGATCCGGACCGACCGCGCCCAGATCGAGACGATGCTCTTTCACCTGCTGCAAAATGCCGCCGAAGCGATCGGGACCGCCGGTACGATTCGCGTTCACACCACTATCGAAGTTGCGGCAACGAACCCGCCGTCCCGCCGAACCTGGCGGCTTCTCGTGCGCGATGACGGCGAGGGCATGGACGACGAAACCAGGGCGAACATGTTTGAACCGTTCTTCAGCACCAGATTTCTCGGCCGCGGGCTGGGTCTGGCTGCCGTGGACGGGATCGTTCGAATGCATGACGGCAAGGTGAACGTTGTCTCTGCCCCGGGCAGCGGCACAACGCTCGACGTAGGACTGCCGGTCGAATGAGAACTGACCGATCGGGCGTCGCACAGCTCCGCCGGACGGATTCCGCCGATCTACTCGCTCCTCACGCTGCGCCTCCCTGCTCGTTTCACAGGACGGATACGATTGCCGGATCAAGACCGGTTTCGGCGAGTGCCCGGGCGGAACCTCGTGGCGGTTCATCGAGCCGCCGAGCATCAGGGAGAGGTAACGCTGCAGCGATCGGCATTCTGTGTCTATCAAGACGATTCGGCCAAATGTGTTTCGATGCCGGACACACTGCACCTGGTCGGAACGCAGCGGTATGGAGGATTCAGTGGCTATCCGAGTCGCGGGCGCGTAGGTCGTCAGAAGCGCAGGCGCGAGAACCCGCTGCGGCAGGGCGTGAGGTCCGCGAAGCACCGGTAACGGCGTGGAAGAGAAAACCTCACCGACCCGGAGAAGAGTAGCTCAGGAAGCGCGACGGGAGTGGAGACCCCGCCATCCATGACGGTCAACACACATCCTGAAGCCGAAGCCGCAGGCAGTACAGCACCACCTTGGGCCGGGGCTCCCGGAGGGGAAGTCACCGCCGGAGAGTGGGAAGATGCCGACGAGAGACGAAGAACAGCGACATCAGTGAATCGAAATAGCGTAGTGAAGAGATGGACCTGGAAAAGGTAAACGGCATCAGAAGAATCTCGAGTTCCTGGACGACCAGGACACCGACGCGGCGAACCCGTGAAGGTCACATAGAGGCCCGGTCCGCCGACCGCTCGCGAAGCCGACTACAACCCGGTAATCGCAGATGGGACGCGAGCTGTCTAACGTAGAGATGAGGAAAGAACAGAACGTGCTGGCTGAAGGCCGGAGTGCTCGTGAACCGACAGTTCGAGAAGACCGACTAGGGGCGCCGCAAGGCTCCCCGCTCTCACCGATGCTCAGCAATATCGTGCTCAACGAACTGGACCAAGAGCTGGAACGCCGAGGACTGCACTATGCGCGGTGGGCCGACGACTTCGTGGTTCTGGTACGGAACAGACGTGCTGCCGAGCGGGTAAGGAACATGATCCACCGCAACAACCTCAAATCTACGCAGCAGATCGTTGAAGACCTCAACCAAGACTTGCGAGGATGGGGCGACTACTTCAAAGTCCGGGAGAACAGGTCGGTATTCGACTCGCTCGACCACTGGGTCCGGCAACGGCTTCGGTCCATGCCGAATAGCGAAGTGAAAGAGACCGACGCGATCCGGAGAAGGCAATGATCAACGCGGGCATCCTGCCGAGTCACGCCGAGGGAATATGGGTCGCGATGACCGCCTGGCACTCAGTCCACCGACTGGGGGCTGAACACCGGACCGTTCCGCAACATGGGCTTGATATACCTGTCCGACTATTCGTTGACACCCATCAGTTGACACGGAGGTCATCCTGATCGTCATTCGAGGAACCGCTCACCTGATCGGTACGAGCGGTTGTGTTGGGAGGGGGCGCCGCCGATCCCGGTCGACGAGGCGGATCCGCGTTCGTCTTGATCGCCAGCGGTCGCGTGGTTGCCGACGGAGATGCATCCTTACCCTGGCCGAGGTTCTCTGAGAGCACCATGGCGCCGTCTGTCTCGTCCATCACGCCGACGCGAGAAATCGCACTACGGCGAGAACAGCCGTGACCTAACGATAGGATTGAGCAGATTCGTGCCGGGCGTTCGTCGTGCTCGTGAGAGCCTGACGAAGACGTTGCATGGATGGGTCCAGCCAGCACCGACGGTGCAGTCAGAATTCTGCTCGAATCGCAATGCTCGCGCCGAGGCGGCAAAGTGAAGCACGGCGGACTTTTCGCCCACCAAGGCTCGCTACGTCCCCCCGGGGTCGCAATCAGCTGCACACGGCCTCCCACCGGCATCTGAAGGAGTTCTGCGACGTCTACGACGAGAAGCACGCCGCCAAGTACGGCAGGTTCCGCCTGGAGCGGATCCGGGACATCGGCGAGCGGTTCTTGCCGGCAGAACGCCCGCGGCGTTCTGCAGACTACATTCCGAGTGTTCACCTGTAGGGGCTTCTACCTGTGCCCGTCATGCAGCCAGAAGCGAACGCGGCTGTTCGCCGAGGAACTTCCGTCCACGAGCACCGCGCGAAGGCTCACGACTCGCTGCACGCGGCCCTCGTTTGCTCTCCCGCAGGTTCCGACGCGGAGATCCCCGTATTCGCGCCGATCGTGCAGATCAACCTGAGCGCACGCAACCGCGGCTACCTGAACCCGAGTGGTCCGACTCGCCTACGAGCTCTACGTGCCGATGCGCGCGGCCGGCGAGGACAGGGCCGCAGCCGCGCGCTCTGGGTCAGCGTGCCGGTGGGCTTCTTCCTTGAGTCGCCGCTGTGTAGTGCCGGCATCCGAAGGGGTCAAATGGAGGGCGTGCAACCGGGTGAGCAATCTTGGCCCTTCGACTCCCAAGCTCCGGACGATGGTGCTGAGTATGCTCGGATGTTGTCGCGATCCTAGTTCGGATTTCTCGCTCCATCCTGCCGCATCGACCCCAGAGCAAGATCTGTCTTTTATTCATTCTTTGGCGTTTATCCTACAATAGAGAGTCGGGAAAGACAGAGAGACAGCGGAGAGCAGTATCGAAGATGATCGGGATCATACTCTACAGGTCCACCTGCGGCGCGACCGAGCAGTACGCTTCGTGGCTAGCGGAGGAGACCGGCTTCCCGGCGATCCCGCTCCGCGAGGTGACGCAGGAACAACTGCGTTCGGCTGGGTGCGTCATCATCGGCTGCCCTATACACGCTGCCCGGCCGGTGGTGGCCGGCTGGATTCGGAAACACTGGCCGCTGCTCGCGGACAGTCCCGTGATCCTTCTCACCACTTCCGGCGCACCGCCGTCGGTCCCGGGACTGAAGGAGGCCTTCGTCACGAGTCTGCCCGAGCACATTCGATCGCAGATCGAATACTACCCGCTGGGGGGAAGGTTGCACTTCGGCGAACTCATGCCGATCCACCGCCTTCTCATGTGGATCGGAAAGAAGGTAGAGAAGGACCCCGACGCGAAGGCGAAGATGCTCCTCGATATCGACAACGTGGACCGGACGGGAATCGAGCCGATCCTGGCCCGCTTCCAGTCGCTCGAGCAAACCTAGTCTGAGTCCGCGAAAAGCTGATAGAGAGGCCACGATCCGATCGAGATTGACGCTCTCTCGACGTAACGGCCGATCGCTTCGGCCTGTACAATCGTCTTCGGGGTTATGGCCAGATAGAGGTGCCGCGGGATCGTCAGGTTGATCGTGACTCGCTCCCCACCTGTGAGGTAGTACTCGGTACCGTCCGCACTCGTATGCCATGCGAGCTCGGCTTCCGCCTGGAACACCTCCTGGTGGATCTCGAGGTGGAGGATATTGCCGCTGATAGTGAAGGTCCCCGAAAAGCTGATCAGGCGCTGGATTGGGTTCATCTCATTCGTCGTGAACCGGAACGCGCCGTCGGCCGTGAAGACGAAGTGATTGGCATGCCCTCCGGCCACGATGGGCAGCTCCTCCCAATGGCCAGTGATCTCGTCGACTGTGACGACCGGCGCCCGTCTGGGATCGCGGGTCTCGAATCTCTGCACCATCTGTATGTTGTAGCGATCGACGTCGTCCAGCCTCGAATCTACGTTCGCATAACGGGGGCTGTACCACTCGAACTGTCCGAAGTGGTGACGGAGGTCCTCCGAAGCGAAGGCGTAGCCGTGCTGGGCGAAGATTGCGTTTCTCAGGAGCCTGAGCTGACGCGCGTCAAGCGCGCCGAGGTTGATCGGGGAGAGCGTGTACTGCAGCAGGTCGACTCGTCCCTGATAGATGATTCGCAGCGCCGTGTCATTGTAGAGGTCAGCGTATGACCACATGATCATGTCGCTCACGAGGTCCTGTGACCGGACAGGCTGTCCAAGCGTGACGAGGGCAGACAGCATCACGAACGCACGAACGACATCGGACCGCGTCATCTTCATGCAAACGAGACTACAACAGCCCTCGCACCAGAGCAATGGCCCGTTCGACCAAGCATGCTACTATCGTGCAATAGGTCCGATTCACGATGTAGGGTGCGGCCGAAAGAGGGATTGCACGCGTCCGATTCCCAGGTTCATCCTCAGGCATCTCATCGTCTCCTGAACATTGTTGGCGCTGGCGACGGTGATCGTCACGCCGATCACGTTCGTCACCGACGCGATCGCGGTTGCGATGGCCCGGGAAACTGGGAGAGGACTTCCGCGATTCCTTGCCCTCTTCACGAACGATCCCCCGACCATGATGTCGATACTCGCCGACCTGGCTTCCCGTACCGTGAACGTCGTGTCGAGTCGTCCATTCGAAGCGAGCGTGAAGAGCTTCACAGCCCTGACCTTCCTGATCTGCGTAGCCGCCATCATCGTCTCACTGTGGTGCGAGGTAGCGGGAGGCGCCCCGTTCTACATCGCGCTTCTCGTCGACGACGGACCGATCCATCGAGCCTGCATCCCGAAAGGAAGTTCTACATGTGCACCGTGGACACCTGCGAACGAGCGTGGGCCCGACTTCTGGTGAAGGTGTATGAGATCGATCCGTTGGTGTGCCCCAATTGCGGTAGCGAGACGAAGAGCAGTTTCGCAGTGGCGAAACTGCGGCAGTTCTACGTTGCAGAACTGCAGTTATCTGCGGTCATCCAGGATCCGGTCGGGATACGCGACATCCCGGCGCACTTGGTCAAGATGGGGCGCGCGTCTCCGGGAATCCATCCGGCGCTCCTGAACCGACCGACTCTGGAGGTCTACCTGCTGGGCAGGCCGCCAGAGGTCTATGCGGATCGCCACCGAAACCGCCCCAGACCATGCGATTCAGGCGCCGCTGTACGGATCTATCTCGAGATCGTGCGTCCCCCACTTCCGCGCCAAGGTTCACGACTCGCTGCGCGCGGCCCGCGTTTGCACTCTCGCGGGATCCGACGCGGAGATCACGCCTCCTGTCGTCTAGGCAGGTTCCCTGATTCACGGGAACTCTCGCTGGCGGGGAACAGGATGGCTCATCGCGTCGGAGTTGGCCTCGCTCTCTATTACCTCGTGCGAATATGGCTTGGAGACCGCCGGTCGCAAGAGCAGTCGCCGGAGGCCCGGCCCGGTTCACTCGGCCGGAGGCGTCTCCCACTTCTGGTCGTCCCGTTTCCCTATGGTGCTCTCGATCGAGTGCATCAGCTTCTCGACGGCACCGTTGACAGCCTGCTCGAACGTTGCCGCCTCGTCGCTCACCGCGAGAGGCTGGAGCCCGGCGATACGAGCCTCGATGAGGCAACGCTTGTCCTCGGCGCCTAACTTCTTCTCGCTGTTTTCGTCGCTCAGGTGAACTTCCACCCGCGTGATCTGATCGCCGAAGCGTTCGAGGCTGTCCGCTACGTCGGTATTGATCATCTGCGTCAGTTCGCCATGGGCCTCGATGTTGCTATCCGTGTTGATCTGGATGATCATGAGGTTCCTCCTTCTCAGTACCGGTAGGTCGCGGCGATTCCCGTCTCCGTCGGCATCCGGTCGGTGGGGACAACGATCACCTCTACGCCCATCTTCAGTGCCAACTCCCCAAGCTCGTCGAGCACGTCACCAACCTCCGGGTGTGCCAGGTCGTCGTGCCTGATGTCGCCAGTCTCGGCGTCGATCCGACCGGGAACCTCGCGACCGGCGTCGATCAGCAGCGTGGCGACCCGCCCGCCCACAACCGCCTTCGCGACCTGTCCCGGTTCGTCGGAACCGAGTCCCTTCGACTGTGCGTTGCCGAACCCCTCGCTCAGCGCGGCCAGGCGCGCCAGATAGCGAGGCTCCATGAGCTGCCAGGCGCGCTCTCGGAGTTCGTCGATGGACGGCAGGGCATCCGGGTGGATATTGATGCTTTCCGGCATCAGAAGCGGATTGCGGCTGACTGTGTGAAACATGTGGTGATGCTCCGGTAGGGCCGCCAGAATCAGCGGCAGGCCCGATGGGTGAGAGTAGTGCTCCAGTACCGCACGGTCTACCGCGCGGAAGAAGCGCTCCGCGTCGATGTCCACCTCCGGCTCCTTCCCGCCGTGGCCATGGTGCATGGCCGGGCGTCCGCCGCCTACGCCCCCATACGAGGCGACCGTCTGATGTGGCTCGGTCAACTCGTCTCCAAGCGCCTCGGTGATCGTCCGCGGGACACCGTGCGCCGGTTCGATCTCGTCCAGAGCCTCACGGTTGCCCTCGAAGAGCCTGATTTTGTGTCGGTTCAGGCCGAGTACGTAAAACCGGTCGGCTGACTGAAGGATTCGGATCAGGGGTTTGGTGTGAAAGGTTTCCGCCACTACAGCCAGCTCGGCGACCGGCCGCTGCAGGTTGTAGACTCGGAACACATCCTTCGCGCCAAGCACCGCCAGCCCGTCACGGGTGTGGTTCCAGAACTCCCGGTCGTCAGCCAGTGCCAGGAACGGTACGAGCAGCGGTCGGACCTCCTCCTTCGACACGCGCTGCAGGAGCGACTCTTCGAGCTTCTTCACAAGGTTCCCGAACCGGATCGGATCCTGCCTGTTGTCCGGATGGCGCCGATGCGTGGTCTGGTAGAGCGAAAGGCATGGAGGATGACAACCATCCAGGTCTCCCGCTTTGTAGTCTTTCTCGAGAGTGTTCACGTTGTCTCCTCGTTGATGGGTGGTCGGTCGCGCTGCGAGGGTTTCGCGTCCAGGATCGTCCGAAGCTGGTGGACCTTCTCGGGGTGCTGCTGGGTTTCAGCCAAGGCACCTTCGAGCGGTGCTCCCGTTTGAGGCGAGCTGGCCAACTCATGCGTGTATCGTGGAACGTTTTCGTGGCCCATCTATGAGAACATACGGACAAACCGAACCAGCATCTGTGCGCCAGCGCACCGAGCCGTACAACCTGCCGTCTGACGGGTCCTCCGTCCAATGCGTCTCACAGTGCGCGGTGTTGGCGGCGGCAATGATGACGCGGTCCCGGCGTGTCCCGCAGTGAAAAGGGTCCGAGATGATCAGAGAAGCGCTTGGGGTATGCGGGATGCATGTGTGCCGCCCGGCGGTAGACCTTCGGCGCCGTCGGCACGCGCAGGACACGGATCTTCGGCTGACCGAGGGCAAAGGGAGAACCTGGAAGTCACCACCGCGACGCAGGTCGATCAGGCCACTGCCGATCGCGACGACCGCAGGCGGGGCGCGGTTCAGTTGAGAGACGACTCGTCCACTTCGGACGGCGCACGCCCGAATTCGCTTCTTCCGTGTCGGACAGGGCGTAGTTCCCGTCTTTCAGATTCCCCGATAGTTTTCAAGCATCAAGCTGTCTGCGCATCTGTTGCAGCTTCACACGCCGCTCATCACTTACCTCCGGAAATGACACCGGCAGCCGTGTTAGTTCATTCACCAGAATCTGCGAGATGATCAGCCGCGCATTGCGTTTATCGTCGGCAGGAACCACGTACCATGGCGCACTGGCTTTCGACGTTCTGCGAAGGCATTCCTCATAGAGTGACTCGTAGTCATCCCACTCACCCCGCACTTCCAGATCGGAGTCTGCAAACTTCCAGTTCTTGTTCGGATTATCGATCCTGCTCAGCAAGCGCTTTCGCTGCTCCTCGTACGAAAGGTGCAAGTAGAACTTGAGGATAACAGTGCCATTGCGATGCAGGTAGTCCTCGAACAGGACAATATCCTGGTACCGTTCCTCCCAGAAGAGCGGGCGGTTTCGCAACTCAGCCGGCAGTCTCTGACCTTCGATTACCCCGGGTTCCTGCCTGGCGATCAACACCTCCTCGTAATGCGATCGGTTGAAGATGCCGAGCTTGCCGCGTTCTGGCATGCGTCTATGAATGCGCCAGAGATAGTCATGATCCAACTCCTCGCTGGAGGGCTGCTTGAAACTGAAGACCTGAACCCCTTGCGGATTCACCCCCGAGAATACATGTCGCACAGCTCCGTCCTTGCCCGACGCGTCCATTCCTTGAAACACCAGCAACACCGCGTACCGGTCGTGTGCATACAGCTTCCTCTGAAATCTCCCCAGCGTCTTCACGTTCCTGGCCAGCAGCTTCTTGTAGTCCTTCTTGGACTCGTACAGCTCGTCGATCGTCGTTGGGAAGTCAGAGATCTGAACGTCATCGGCGGCGTCTGCGCGGAAACGCCTGGTATCAAGGTCCATTGCCATTGAGTATCGTCATAGTTTCACCCCCCTTGAGGCTCACGAAGTCTGGTCGCCTTTGCGACACGACCTTCTGCACCTGCAATGCAGGACGGCCCTGATGGACCGGTTGCTGATCTGCTATTGAGAGGAAGGTCGCCG
>SLST01000455.1 GCA_007130265.1 Spirochaetales bacterium | reverse complement strand
TCAAACGGTTCTCTTCGGCTGCACTGAGTCGCCATCCGAAGGCACTCTCGCCGGGCAGCAGCACGACGACCTGTCCGTTCTCACCAAGACGAATGACGATCCGCTCCCGCAGAGTTCCGGACGCTGCCTCCGATGATGATATGACGCCCAGGTATGCCGGCGTCTTCGTCAGCTGCGGTGTGGCCGGGTTGGGTTCGGCATTGGACGAGGTTGCTCTCTGAGCGGGCAGGTGTCTTCCCGTGGGGTACCAAGTGGGGGCGAAGGCAGCCGACAGACGGTCTGCTGCCGGGCGGGGCCAGTCGTCGCTTCCGGCGGTCGGGTGCGCGCGGATCGCTTCCACCCCGTAGAGTGCCGTCAGTCGCAGCGTGAGCTCCCCCGAGTCCCCCGGTGAGAGATCAAGCCTCGTTACAGCCGCACACCCACGCTGCGACTGACTATCGATCCAGCCCAGCCATCTGCGGAGTGCCGACGCACCGCCGCTCGCAGTCACGGCGATCGACTGGTGATCCGAGTCGACGTCGACTCGGCTCAGGTCGACTGCATGAGTCGCGGCCTCCTCGACAAGGGCGGCTCCTTCGGCGGCGACGTCTATCCTGCACACTCGGTCTGCTTCGAGCTCCTCGAGGCGGCGCTCGAGTGTCATCACGATGCGGTCCAGCGCGGCCGCCTCGCGTCGCGTCGCTGCAAGAAGCGCCCGCTCGGACGCCATGTCAAGCGCGGCCGCCTCGCGAGCCGCTGAGACCGCCCGCGCAGAGAGGAGCAGTGACACGAAGGCGAGGAGAGCGCACGCTGCGATTGCGGTCGTTTTCACCATGCCTTACTCCAGTTGGGCCTCGATCGTCGCGGTCCGCTCGCCGTCGCGATGGTGGATCGTGTGAGAGAACGGACGAACTCCGGGTAGCCTCCCTATTCTCGCAGCGACTCCGGCGTCGTCGGTGGCGACGACGAGAGTCAGTCGGTTCCCGACCAGGCTGATCCGCGAGAACCGTTCGTCGTTGGTGAGGACCTGGACGAGTCCGTCCACCAGGTGCCCGGCAGAGAGGCTCTGATCCCGGTCTTCGTCGGCGACGATCGCAAGCAGCTCAGCCTGTCGCATCCGGAGCGCCTCCGCGTGTCGAACGACGCGGTTTCGTTCGACTCTGAGCTCATTGACTGCCTCGACCCTCTCGCTCGCGCGCGAGACGATCCCGGTCGTGAGCGCGACGACGAGCGAGCAGAGAGCCGCGGCCGCGGCAACGACGACGAGAGCGCGGCGACGACTGCGGTTCGGGATCCGCTTGAATCGCCGACGCCGTATCTCGAGCCCCCGAGCGAATCCTCCTCGCCGCTCCGGAAGGAGTTCATGCGGCAGCAGAGTGACTCGTGAGTCCGGGCACGCGGTGTTGCAGCAGTCCTCGATCTCGCGCCGCGCGGTGAAGACCGTTCCTTTCCCGCACGCCTGAAGCAGCGTGCCCGCATCCGGCGAGGCCGGCCACGCCGTCGGATCATCGGGTGCGTAGAGCCGGCGGTCCACGACCACGAGCACACGTCTGCCGCGCATCCCGCCTGTGATGCGCCGGAGTTTCAGGCCTCCTGATGTCGAGATGAGCCGGGCGATCACGGGAGCACCTCCGCATAGAGATCAAAGAGCGGCTTGACCAGCGTCAGAACGACCGTGAGCACCACACCGCCGGCGAGCGCCACGAGAACCGGCTCGACCAGCGTCGTGAGCCGCTGGATTGACGCGGTAAGCCGCGCCTCGAGGAATGTAGCGAGGCCGTCGATCGTGCCGGGGAGATCGGCTCCCGACTCACACAGCGCGAACCAGCGCCTCAGGCACTCGTCACGCGGCAGAGCACGAGCCACCGCAGCCGAAGCCGGTGTACCGTTCTCCATGTACCTCGCCGCGCGCGACAGACCGGCCCGAATCGCGGCATTGTTGGGACATGCGGTCGCCGTGCGCAGCGCGACCGTAAACGGAATGCCGGCTTCGAGCATGCCGGCGAGCGCGTGAGCGAATGCGAGCAGACCGGTGAGCATCTCGACGGAGCCCGCAAACGGGAGCGCGAGGCGGATTTTTGCGAGTCTCACGCGAAGCGGCTGCGCTGGACCGGTGAGCGAGGCGACCGCGATGAGAACCGACCCGAGCGTGACCACGACTGCGGTGAGCGCGACAGCCGGTATGACCCGCGGCGCACCGGGCCAAGACGCGTATCCGTCACCGGAGCCTGCGGCCGCCTGCACCAACGATTCCGCCGTCGGGACCGCCACGAGGATGAGCAGCACTGAGCCGATGAGTGCCGCAACGACGACGAAGGCCGGATAGATCGATGCGGCAAGCACGCGCGATCGGAACTGGACGCTCGTGCGCAGATACCGGTTCGCCCGAGCCATCGGACTCGCCGCCTCCCCGGTTTCGTCCACGACCCGAAGCATCGCGAGGTGCATCGGGTCGACGCGATCGATCGATCGGCCGACGGACTCGGCAACGGTCAGCCCGAGCTCGAGGCCCGAGACGATCGACCGCGCCGCCGCGCGCTCTCTGCCGCGCAGCATCTCGCCCGCTGAGCGGTACGCTTCCAGGAGGCCGATCCCTCCCTGCAGGAGCGACGACGTCGATTCAACCAGAAGTGCCTCCTTCGCGCGAGAGAGACGAATCACAGCGTCGCCCATAACACCTCCTCCTCGGTCGTCAGAGCAGCTGCGCACTTGGCCCGACCATCGTCGGCGAGCGTGATGCGCGCACCGTCCCGATCTTCCATCTCGAACAGGCCGGTGCGTCCGCGGTACCCGGTGAAGCGACACTCGCAGCAGCCTTCTGTGCCTCCGCATGAGTTGCACCGCAACCTCACGAGCCGCTGCGACAGGAGGAGCGGATCGAGGCGGTCGAGCAGCCCCCGCTCCACGCCGAGATCGACGAGCCGCTCGATCACATCCGCCGCTCGTCTGCTGTGAACGGTCGCGAGCACCAGGTGTCCGGTGAGCGCTGCTCGAGTCGTGAGTCGCGCCGTCTCCCCGTCACGGATCTCGCCCACCATGATGACGTCGGGATCCTGCCGTAACACCCGGCGCAGCAGCGTGTCGAAGGTGAGTCCTGCCGGCTCATTCGTCTGAATCTGTTCTGCGTCCAGACGATACTCGACCGGGTCCTCGATCGTGATAATCTTGCGATCTCCGCGGCTGATCCTTCGAAGCGCCGAGTGAAGCGTTGTCGTCTTCCCACTTCCGGTGGGACCGCACAGCAGGAGAAGGCCGGACGATCGCTCTACGAAGGAGGAGACCTGCTCGTACACCGCATCCGGCATCCCGAGATCGAGCAGGGTGAACCGCTCGCTGTGAAGCCGAAAGAGGCGAAGGACGAGTGACTCGCCCTCTACCGTCGGCATCGAGGAGAAGCGGACGTCGACCGCGTCCGTGGCAACCCGTGCGGTGAAGCGGCCGTCCTGTGGTCGACGTCGTTCTGCTGCGTTTACTCCTGCGAGGACCTTCAGTCGTGCCGATACCGCGGAGAGACGCCCCGGTGAGACGAGCGGCTCGTTTTGGTCTCCAACAGCCGCCACCAGGCGCCCGTCAATACGGTAGCGGACCGGGACCGCACCGTGATGGGCCTCGATGTGGATGTCCGAGGCTCCTTGCCTGATCGCATCGTTAAGAAGGCTATTGACGAGGTTCACCGCCGGAGCGTTATCGTGCGCTTCGTCGGCATTCGTCTCGACGGGTCGCAGAGGACCGTCTGCCGCCGCGGGGCTCGTCTCATGCGCCGCTGAGCGCTGCATTCGCGCCACGACCTCCTGCTGAGGCAGAGGCACAAAGTGCACCGGCTTCAGGTGGTGAGCCACCAGAAGACGCTCTACCGGCTCGGCAGGCGGAGATACGCAGCCTATGGTCACGGCCGCTTCGGTCTCTGCGATTGGCACGAGCCCGTGGCGCCGCATGAACGGGGCGGCATACCTCATCTGCCTTCCCCGTAATACCGCAGGTAGATCCCCATCAGGTCAGCGCCGGCCAACGCAGACGTGTTGCGTTCCACGCGGGGGATGATGTAGATCGCGAGCTCGGTCGCCTCCTCGTGTTCACGCCGATTCTGAAAGAGCCGGCCGATTCCAGGGATACGTCCGAGGAGCATGGGTTCATCGACGGTCTGCTGCTCTTCGCGCAGCCGAAGCCCTCCGAGCATGACCGGTTCGCCCGACGCGGCCCGCACCTGCGTCTGCACGAGCTTCTCGCTCGTCGGCGGTGGGTTGCCGGCCCCGGAGACGTCGGCGCCCCGTCGGGACACGGTGGCGCTGACATCCATCGTGACGTCGTCGCCGTGAGCCCGCCCGCGTATCTCGATGATGAGGCCGGAGGTGATCTCCCGGATCACCGCTGTCGATCGCTGGGCGCCTGTCTCCGGATCGAATGCTGTGTCACGGTAGCGATAGGTGCTGGTATTGCGAAAGCCGACCGACTCGCCGGAGAGTGCGCTCAGGGTCGTGTCGGCGACGACCGCTGTGGTCGACGCGGTCAGTCCGGCGTTGAGTCGCGCGGCGAACTGGTAGCCGAACGTCGCAACGATGTCGAAGTCGAGCGACAGAAGCCGGCCGATGCTGCCGACGAACGCCTGGGCGGCTGTAGGTGTTGAGGGAGCGCTCGAGAGGTCGAGCCCGAACTCCGAGCCATCCGATTCCTGGTACTGGATAACGAGTAGGTGGTACCTTATCTGAGGAGCCGGCACGTCGATCCGATGCAGGTCTTCGAGGAACCGCGAAAGAGCCTCATCGGATCCGCGGTAGAAGAAGCGGTGTGGGTCGCCGGTGGGGAGTATGTTGCTCCGGTGCGCCGAGGGAGGCAGGTGCTGCAGAAGCTGTTCGGTGCGTAGGTGGCTGAGCTCCACCAGGGTGCTTTCCTGCGGAACGTCGACCGCTGCTAGAAAGAGCTCGAGCTCCGCGATCTGTTCCGGCGATGCGAATACGGTGATCGCGGAGCCGCCCGGTATCGGTGAGATCGGCAGCGTGCTCAGATGCCGCGGCAGAATCGCGAGTACCTCAGATGCCGCACGATGCAGCTCTATCCGGTGGTGCGCGCGGTCCTCCGGACGCGCGTCGAGCCGCGAGATCAGGGCTTGCACCCGCGCAACGCCGTCGGCGTGTCCTGTGAGCGTCAGGGCGTTCGAGCTGCGGTCCGGTCGGATCGTGACGCCTACGGTGAGTTCCTGTGGAACGAGCTCGAGCAGGGCGCCGACCGGGAGGTGATCCAGGTGGATGATCTCAGTGTTGAGTGTCCGTGCCGCCGCGGACTGCGGAGGCGCGTCCGTGATGTAGTAGATCCCGTCAACCACCGTGAAAACCGCGTCGGCCTGTTCGAGCACCAGGCGCAGGAGAGCGTCAAATGGGCGTGGCGACAGCTCGAGCGGCCCGAGGAGAGGATCCGTCCGTTTCAGAAGCTGGTATTCACGGTCACCCGACTCGAAGAGCAGGGTGAGCAGCCGCGAAAGCGTGCTCTGCTCGATGGACAGGCCGTACCCTCCCTCGACGTGCGTTACCGCGGACTCGTGCGGGCGACGTGTTTCGCCGCGACCGACGTCGGAGAGAAGGTACGCCCCGTCGACCATCGTGACTTGATGATTCGGCAGCTGCGCCGCGATCTGCGTCACCACGCGTGAGAGGGGAGTGTCCTCCGAGTAGTAGGCAATCTCGCGGTGCGAGAGCTCCCGGACCGCGGAATCCGCGATCAGGATGGGCGTTCGTGTCGCCCGGGAGAGGCGGTCGAGCAAGAGCGGTACCGGGATACGCGGCGCGGAGACTGTGAGGCGCTGTCCGGCTCCGACCTCAATACGGACCGTCGAGACCGTGTAAATGCCGTCGCGTTCCTCCACAAAGAGGTCGAATCGCTCGGCGAGCTCGGCGATCGCGGCATCGATGCCGGAGGCCGCCAGGTAGTACGAGGCCCGTCCGCGGACCGTCTCGTCCGGCACGATCGACCTGCCGCCCACCCGGCCGAGCGCGATGAACATCTCCGCGATCGGCACGTCCGAGAACTCCAGAGTCACCGGGGCCCCCGGCGCCGCGTGAGGCATGATCAAACCCGCGATCAGAAGTGCGGCAACCGCTCGGGTGCGATCAAGGAATCGTGATGTGGCACAGAACATGACTTGCCTCCGCGAGGAGCGCGATGACCGCTCCCGCTACCAGATACGGACCGAATGCGATTCCCGCTTCGTAAGTCGCGCCGGGATCGAGGAGCGCGCCAAGGCCGACGCTGGAGAGGCCGAGCGCGCACGCAAGCAGCAGGCCGACCGCCCCGTACCATGGGCCGAGCAGGAGCGCGAGCGGTACCGCGAGTTTCACGTCTCCCCACCCAAGCCCGCCTCGAGTCACACGGCGCGCGGCAAGCGGAACGAGGCCGACGAGCGTCGATACCACAATGGCCGAGGGCGAGCGTTGCGTTACGACCGAGCGTGCCAGGGCCGCGGTGAAGGCGGCGAGGCAGGCAGCGTCCGGGATGCGTCCGGCTCGCAGCTCGGAGATGAGCACGGCTCCGAGGAGCGCGAGCAGGAAGTGAAGCGTCGGCCCGGTTCCGGCGGTTAGTGCAGTGGAGGTTCCATCCATGCACCGTATTACGCGCAAAATCGCGCTCGTGCTTGTCGTCGCCGCGGCTTTCCCCGGCTGTAGGCTCATCCTCGACGCACATCACCCTGGGATACCGATCGCCTATCGGTCGGTGACCGTCGTCTCCGGCGAGCGAGGCGCCCTGCACGAGTACGCCGGCCTCTACTATACGCTTGAGAACGTGTCGGTCGGAGCGATCTCCGGCCTCGACATCGAGTTCGAGCTCTACGATGACGAGGGGCGCCCGTTGGCTCCCGCCGGAACGAACCTCTTTCGGGTGGCGCTCGACACCTTCATTGAGCCCGGGGCCGCAGCAACTTTCTGCACGTCACTTGATTCAGTGGTTGGCAGCCATGCCGACGCGATACTCGTCGCACGCTTTCGCGTGCGTACCGTTCTGTTCGACGACGGATCGCGCTGGCGCAATCCCGGCGGTCACGTCTACTCGGAGGAACCGTGAGTCGCCCGGGTCAGTGCCGACGAGTTGTGAACGGCGTCGCATCCGCGCTCGCCGCCGCGCTGTTGTCGGCCGGATGCCCGGCCGGTCTGCTGCTGCCCGACTCGGGTACGACCGAGCTCGCCTCCTCGACCGAGTGGGCGGTCATCCTCTACATGCCGGCAAGCGCTGTCCTGGACGCACAGGCGACCGCCGACCTCGAGGCGATCGAATCCGCCGACCTCGAAGATAGCGGAGTCCGCGTGCTCGCGCTCGTCGATCGGGCCGGTGGCGATCCTGCCTCCGGATGGAACGGCACTCGCCTCTACGAGATCCCCCGCATGATCCCGGTCGCCGTGCAGGAGCTCGGGATCGGTCCGGGAGCGCCGGACGTGTCGCTCGATATGAGTGATCCGCGGACGCTTCGAGCCTTGCTCGGCTTCGTGGAGGAACGGTACCGGCCCCGGTTCCGCGCGCTCATTCTCTGGGGCGAGGGCAGGGGGTATCATCACGGGGAGTTCCTGTCCAAGGCGCTGACGGGCCGACACGTCGACCTCTTGGGGCTCGATATGAGTTTCGGCGCGACCGTAGAGGTCGCCTGGGAGATCCGGGGCGCCGCGGATCTCCTCGTCGCGAGCCAGGGAGTCGTGCCGGTTGCCGGATGGGACTACGAGGCAGCGCTGCGTCGGTTCACCGCTTCCGACCGCACTCGCGAGGCATTCGCCAAGGCGATCGTTACCTCGTACGCAGAGTCGCGCGGCGGTGCGCCTCACGCGACCATCTCCTCGATCCGCCTCGATCGTATCGAGCCCGTGGTGGACGCGCTCAACGCCTTCTCGGACGCCGTATCGGCGGAGATCACGAACCCGGGGACTCGAGAGGCCGTGCGCGCGTCGGTCTTCTACGACGTCGAGGACTTCTACGCGACTCCGGGGGACCTCGCGATCGACCTCAGCGATCTGTCGGCCGTCGTCTCCCTGGGTTTCGGTATCGCGGAAGGCGAGGCGGCGAGGATCGAGCAAGCGGTGAAGGAGGCCGTCGACCGGAATCATCGCGGATCGGCTGACCCGCGCGCCTCCGGCATCAGCGTACATCTCATCCCTCTGCGCCCCGACGGCAGCGCCGCGGCGAGCCACCATGAGAACTATCTGAACCGGTCGGGCGAGACTGCATCGCTCTCCTTCGTGAGTCACTCCACCTGGCCCCCCACGCTTCCTTCGGGTCCGGGGCTGCTCTACCGGCTCTTCTACGAGCCGATGTGATCGTCGATCGTTGTCGGCTGTTGCCTTGAGGGAGGCGTCGCGGATATTTTCTGCTCCATGGTGCTTCACTACCCGGGCGGCATTGATCTCACGGAGTATGGTATCGAGATACCGGTGGCTCCCGACCGGACGCAGCAGGTGCTCGATGCGCTGACCGCAGGCTCGGATAGCGTTGCGGACGGTGCGGAGTGGCTGAGCGGTCCCGACGGGTCGACGATAGGCCGAGTCGATCTGCTCAGGGTTCACGCGCCGCCCTATGTAGAACGAGGGTTCGGACCGGGAGTCGACGAGCTGATGATCGAGGTCTTCGAGTTGCGCAACGATGACGGGAGCTATCACCGTTACAATCCAGGCGCCGCGAAGAAGCCGCTCTCGGTGCTCTTTGACGGCTGGATCCGCTGGATGAGCGGAACCTACCAGTGTGGTAAGGAGGCCCTTCGCAACGGTTTCTGTTTCTACCTTGGCGGTGGTGCTCACCATGGGCACTACGACTTCGGCCACGGCTTCTGCGTGTTCAACGATATCGTCACGGCGATCCGCAAGCTGCAGGCTGAAGGGTCGGTAACGTCGGCATGGGTCATCGACGTCGACGCTCACAAGGGAGACGGAACTGCCGCATTGACCGCGGACGATCCGGCGGTAACGACGCTCAGCGTTCACATGGCCCACGGCTGGCCGCTCGATCTCCCGGATCACGACCGACTCGGACGGCCGGCGCCCTGGCTCGTCCCGAGCACGATCGACGTGCCGATCGCGGCCGGCGAAGAGTCGGAGTACCTCCCGAGACTTCGTCGGGCGCTTACCACCCTCGCCGAGTCGCCGCGACCGGACATCGTCTACGTCGTTGACGGCGCCGACCCGTACGAGCACGATGAGCTGCCGTCCACCGCGAGCCTCAGACTGAGCCTCCAGCAGCTGCTGGAGCGTGACGAGATCATCCATAGCTTTCTGGCCACGCGTGCGATCCCTCAGGCGTGGCTCATGTCCGGCGGGTACGGACGTCGCGCCTGGGAGCCGTTCGCGGGCTTTCTCTCGGCGACCATGGCGAAGTAGTCCGGATTACGGCCAACGAAGACGATAGGGAAGGTCCGGCGGAGGCTGCTGGTTGCGGTACGTGTACAGCAGCCGAAGGTTGACCATGTCGTTGGCGTACTCAATGTAGAGCAGATCCCACTCGATCGATTCGCCGTTCAGCACGATATCGTAGCGGTTACGATGGCCCTCGTAGGCGTCCGGATCGTACCCCACCCAGACGCTCTCCGCCGTGCGCACGACGATCGTCTCCGGCCTGGTCTGCCCGTCCCAGCGCTGCAGGAACCTCACGCGCCTGAGCATCCACACGGCGTCTATGACGTCATAGCTGTTGAGCGTGAACGGCTCCGGTGCGGGAACGATCGGCGGTTGCCAGGGCTCTGCAGGCACTGACGGCGCGTGGTACAGGATCGCCCCGACCAGCATCACCATGACGACTGCAGGTGACGAGGGTCTCATCGCCTATGAGTATCGGCACCTCAGCCGCGGATCCGCAGAGTTGCCGACGCGCTACTTCCTCTTAGCAGCCGGTTTCTTAGCAGCCGGCTTTTTTGTCGCGGGCTTCCTCGTCGCGGACTTCTTCGTCGCTCCAGTAGGCGCAGCCTTCCGGTCCGACGCGGTCTTCACGGCGGGAGTGCTCTTGCCCGAGGCCTTGCGTCCTGTGGTCTTCTTCTTTGCCGTCGTCTTTCGACTCGGGTATTTCTCCTCCCACTCGCGGAAGAACTGTTTCACCCCGTCGGTTCCGTTCTTCTCGAACGCGGCGACCCAACCGGTTCGGAACTCCTCCGCGAGCGCCCGCGCCTCGTCGGAGGTGCGCTTCGTGCCGAAGTAGAAACGCTTGGATCTGTGGGTTCGTCTGCCGTTGGGGCCAATCGAGTAATGCGCCGCCCAGTACCGCGAGACATTGCCGTTCCGGGTCAGCTGACTCTGGTGGACTCCAGGTGTCCCACTCATATTGTTGACCTGAATACCCTTCTTGGGGCCGAATCTGCGGGGTGCGTAACGATCACCGCGTTCTTCGAGCCACGCGATGGCTGCAGCCTTGGCTTTGCGCTTTCCGCCGCATTTCTTGTCGCTGAATAGCTTTGACTCGTACCCAACGCTGCCGCCTATCCGGGCCTGGAATCCGTGGGTACCACCGGTGTCTATCCGTACTACTGCTGGCATACACTCTCCTAACTGATTCGATGGCCTACAGCTTACGGACAATGATGGTGAACGTCAATGCCTGCCGCGCCGCTGCCGTGCCGGGTGGATTCCTCCCGCTGCTCTGCGTATGCTTACCCCTATTGGAGGTCCTGTTGCTGAACCTGTCTGTCCGAGAGCTTGCGATTTTGATACCCGTGATTCTCGCGTCGCTCACCGTGCATGAGCTCTCGCACGCGGTGGTGTCGCTCGCCCTGGGTGATGACACCGCGAAGCGTGCCGGACGGGTCACGCTCAACCCACTGCGTCACGTGGACCCGTTTGGTTTCCTGCTTCTCGTCGTCGCCGGATTCGGGTGGGCGAAGCCTGTTACCTTTGACCGGTCCAAGCTGAGCAGTCCTGTCCGCGACGAGATTCTCGTGTCGTTCGCGGGCCCCGCATCGAACCTGGTGCTCGCCTTTCTTGGGGCCCTCGCTATTCGCCTGATCGTCTCGGTGTCCGGGACGGGGACCGGCATCGCCCTGGAAGCGGCGTTCATCTTCTGTTCGATCAACATCGTGCTGGCCGTGTTCAACGCGTTGCCGGTTCCTCCACTCGACGGCTCGCATCTCTATATGGCGTACCTGTCAAAACGAAACCCTACGGCGGCGCTCGCTCTTTCGCGGTACGGGTTTTTGTTTCTGGTCGTGCTCATCTTCGCCGGGCGTTTTACGGGCGTTGATCTGCTCCCTATCAGGCGGATAACACAGACCATACTGACGGGAATGCTACGAGTCGTTGGGGTTTGACGGTACCGCTGCGGTGGGCAGACTCACTCGAGGTAGTCCATTTCCGGTCGCAGATTCCAGCGGAACGCGTCGGCGGGCCGCACTTCGCGTCCCCAGGCGCCGAGGAGGTCGTTGTCCCGGCGTTTCACGGCCATCTCTGTGGCGATCGCCTCCGGATCCCATCCGTCAAGCACCCGCCGGGTCAACTCGCCGGCGATCCGGGCGCAGCCGGGATCGAGGGAGCGGTCGACCATTTCGTCAGGGTCTTCTCTGAGGTTGAAGAGTTGCGACGGTTGTCCGGCGTAGTAGTTGAGTTTCCAGTCACCCTGCCTGACCATACGCTGGACGACTCCCGCCTCGGGGAACGGCCCCCCCGCGCCGGCCGCGTCGAGGCAGAACTCCGAGAACGCGGTATCGTCCCATGGCGCGCCTGGATCGCGGAGCAGCGGTACGAGCGAGCGCCCCCGTGAATGAGGCAGCGCCGGGCATCCAAGCGCGTCGAGCATCGTGGCGTTCAGATCGAGCGAAGAGATCACCCGGTCGATAACCGTTCCAGGTCGCAAGGCTCCTTTCGGGCCACCTGGCCAGGAGAGGATCGCCGGCACCCGTACCGAATGCTCGTAGAAGGTCTGTTTCCACCATAGGCCGTGCTCACCGGCCTGCTCGCCGTGGTCCGACGAATACACGACGAGGGTGTCCTGCGCGAGACCATTGTCCGTGAGAGCGGTGAGAATTCGGCCGATCATGGCGTCCATCCGGTCGACAAGAGCCCAGTAGGCGGCTCGGGCGCGGGCTGTTTCCTCCTCGCTCACGTCGACGATGTCACACCCGGAACGCCACGCGCGGATGTGCGGATGGAGCGAATCTGAGAACGACTCGTGTACCGCCGGCGGAGGTACCCGCCCTTCGTATCGATCATAGTCCTTCCGTCTCGCGACAAAGGGCTGGTGCGGTAGCATGAATCCGACCGAGAGGCTGAACGGTTCCGCCGGGAGTCCTGAGCGCTTTCTGACTCCCAGACGGTTCAAATAGTCGATCGCGGCGACGGTGACGTCTTCATCATGGACCTCGTAGGCGTTCTGACCCGCGCCCGACTTTTTCAGGCTGATCCGTGACGGACCGGCAGTGCCGGTGAGCTCGCCATGGTCCGCACCGGAACAACCGAGCTGATTCGGACCGTGGTCTCCAACGAGTCGCTCCGCATACCCGTGCAGTTGGTCCGGGCCAACCGCATGCATTCGGCCTACGAGCACCGGTCGGTACCCTCCCGCTCCCATCGCGTGAGCGAGCGTGGGAATGCCCGAATCAAGGATGTGCGTGTTCGTCCACACACGGTTCTCGTGCGGATAGCGGCCCGTGAGCATTGACATCCGTGAAGGCACGCATATGGGCGATGGGCAGTACACGTTCCGCAGGACAACGCCGCTCGCGGCGAGGGCGTCCAGGTTCGGCGTCTCTACGACCGGATCACCGTAGCTCCCGGTTACGTGCGGATCGTGCTGGTCGGAGTGGATGTAAAGCAGATTGGGGCGAGCCACGGAGACTCCTTCGCAGAAGCATAGAGACGAACGAACGGCGGCCGCCGGTGCGACCGCCGTCCTTGCAAGGGATCGTCTAGAAGTCCCACTCCTCCATGCGAGTGAGGTAGAGACGTACGCCGTCGTAATCGCTGTCGGCCGCCGGGGCGTAGCCCTCGTGGTTGTAGATCCGCTGGATGATCTCGAGACCGGCCGGGTCGTCGGCGAGGGCGATGAACGCCTGCCGTACCCGCTCCTTGAGCTGCGGGTCCAGGCGCGGGATGACGGAGATCGTGTCGTTGGGGATGTCGGTGGTATCGGTGACGAGGACCACCTTCTCCATGAGGTCGCCGTGGAACGACTCGTTCTCGAAAAGGCTTCGCGCATCCTTGAAGGTGAAGGCCGCATCAGCTTCGCGGTTGTAAACCGCCGTAATCGCATTGTCGTGCCCGCCGACGTTGATCCACTCTACGTCGCGCTCCGGGTCGATGTCGTTGTCCGCGAGCAGGTTCGCCGGCCAGACGAAGCCGGACGTCGAGGTGAACGAGGCGATCGCGATCTTGCGTCCGCGCAGGTCGGTTACCGACTCGATACCCGAATCGACGTGCGCCACGAGCTGCGACTTGTAGCCGGATACGAGCGGCTGATCCTGTAACTGCCGACCGCGGTCGTCGACGTCGTACCGCAGCGACTTCAGGATTGCCTCCGCGTGGCCTTCGTCGGCTGCGAGCACGTAGGCGGTCGTGGCGAGCAGCCCCACATGGATCTGCTCGGACGCCATACCCTCGATCAGCGCGTTGTAGTCGGTCGCGACGGTGACCGTTACCGGCATGTCGAGCTGCGCCCGAAGCAGGTTCTGCAGCGGCAGCCGCTGCGCGTCCAGATAGGCCGCGTCGCGCGACGGGATGAGCTGTACCTGCAGCGTCTCCGGGTTGATGACCTCTTCCCGGCCGCCTCCGGCGAAGGCGGTGGCAGCCACGATCAACAGGACGAAAACAAGGAATCTCCGCATTTTTCCCTCCTCTTGGGATCCTCACGAGACTATAATCCTTCCGTGCTGCGCTGGACAATCATTTGCGCAAGAATGCGCGTTAGAATAGTGTGAGTTTTCCAGAAGGGGGTGCCGATGATCCGATTCACCGACGTCAGCAAGGTCTACCCGAACGGTGTCAAGGCGCTGACCGGTATCGACCTCACCGTGGAGGAGGGAGAGTTCGTTGCGATCATCGGGCTCTCCGGAGCCGGCAAGTCGACGCTCCTGCGCCTGATCAACCGCCTCATCGATACGACTTCCGGCTCGGTCGAGGTGGACGGCATGATGGTAAACAAGGCCACCGGACGCGAATTGCGCGAGGCGCGTCGGAAGATCGGCATGATCTTCCAGGGGTTCAATATCGTGAAGCGCATGTCGGTTCTTGCGAACGTGCTCTCCGGGCGTGTCGCCTACCACCCCACATGGCGGACCGTACTCGGCCTCTTCCCGGAGGCGGACAGGCAAATCGCCTATCGGGCGCTTCAGCGCGTGGACATTCTCGAGAAGGTCCACGCGCGGGCGAGCGAGCTCTCCGGCGGTCAACAGCAGCGCGTCGCGATCGCCCGGGCGCTCGCTCAGGAGCCGCGGGTAATGCTTGCCGACGAGCCGGTCGCCTCGCTCGATCCGATCACGACGATCCAGGTGATGGATTACCTCAAGCAGATAAACGTGGAGGACGGGATCACGACGGTTGCCAATCTGCACCACGTCGACCTCGCGCTCAAGTACGCGACGCGAGTCGTCGGAATCCGCGCCGGACGCATCGTCTACGACGTGCCGATCAAGGGGCTCGACAGGCCGCAGTTCTTCCGCGACATGGAGCAGGTCTACGGCCGCCCCATTCACCATGACGAAGTGCTGGGTGAGTCGTGATGGAGCATATAGTCGTCCCGAAGAAGAACAACCTCCGGCGCAACCTCATCATCCTCCTCGTGGCGGCGCTCATCATCGGCAGCGCCCGTTTCGCCGGGTTCAGCGTCATCGGAACCCTCTCGGGCATTCTGCGTGGCGGGAGGCTGCTCGGTCGCATGTTTCTGTCACCGGCGTGGAGTTACGCGCCGCGCGTCGTTGATCCACTCGTCGAGACGATCCGGATGTCGGTGGTGGGTACCTTCATCGGCGCGCTCGTCGCCTTTCCCGTCGCCGTTCTTGCGGCGGAGAACTTCATCCGCAAGCCGTTCATCAGCAAGCCGCTTCGGTTCATCCTCAACATTTTCCGCACCATTCCGGCGATGGTGCTTGCCTCGCTCTTCGTCGCGGTCTTCGGGACCGGCGCGTTCAGTGGCGTACTCGCGCTCGCGATCTTCACCTTCGGGTTGATCTCGAAGCTCACCTTCGAATCGATCGAAGCGATCGACTACGGGCAGGTCGAGGCGCTGATGTCGCTCGGCGCGAACCAGATCAATGTCCTGCGTTACGCGATCGTCCCGCAGATCCTGCCGCAGTTCATGTCGTACACGCTCTACGGCTTCGAGGTGAACGTTCGGGCTGCGGCCGTGCTCGGCTATGTGGGCGCGGGCGGCATCGGGCAGGTATTCGAGCAGAACCTCTCGTTCAGGCGGTTCGATCGGGTGGGCGTCATCATCATTCTCACCTTCTTCGTCGTGCTCGCGATCGACCTCGTCAGCAGCTCGATCCGCCGGAGGCTCGTCTGATGGAACGCACCGAACCGATCATCGTCGGGAAGCCGTTTGACATCTACCGCACGCTCTATCGCATCGTCAACTACGGCGGGGTCCTCGCGATCATCCTCTGGGGGTTCGCGGGAATCGAGTACAAGGGGATCATGCAGACCGCCCGCGGCACGGTGGAGGCCCTCCTGCGCGGCTTCCTGCGGCCGGACGTCGCGTATCTCACCACGATGACGATCGACGGGCTGCCTTACGCGGTGCTCGAGACGATCGCGATTGCTATTGCAGGCACCTTCACCTCCGGCATTCTTGCGATCCCCTTCGCGCTGTTGGCGAGTCAGAATATCGTCGGCCCTCACGTCTCCAAAGTGGGCAAGTTCATCGTCACCGCGATCCGCTCGTTCCCCGAGCTGATCCTCGCGCTCATCTTCATCCGCATCGTCGGTCCCGGCGCGCCGGCCGGCGTGCTCGCGCTCGGGATTCACTCGATCGGGATGCTCG
>SLST01000138.1 GCA_007130265.1 Spirochaetales bacterium | reverse complement strand
GACGCCGGAGATGGCCCCGTACTCGGACAACTACTACGGATGGGCGAAGATAAGCTACGAGGCGCTCGGGTTTCTCTTCGCTACCGGCAAGCAGACCGACGGCAAGCGACTCGAGAATGTGCAGCTGCGAATCGGCGCGCCGCGCGACACGGATCTGGACGACATCGCACCCGGTGAGATCACCCGGATGCGTCGGGCGCTCGGCGCGTATATCAGCACCCGTGATGAAGTGCAGCTGTTCGTGAAGAGCATCACCGCGCGAGACATCACGAACGAGCACGGCATTCCCTTTCAGGTTTTCTACGGCATCAGCGCGAACAGCACCCGCTTCTGGGACATCTCCAATGCCAAGCGGGTTATCGGTTACGAGCCGCAGGACGATGCGGTCATCGTCTTCCGCGACCACATCGCCCGTATCACCGCCGGAGCGTAGATGGGCGTTCTCGCATCAGAGCTCAACCCGTTCGGCGGCCGCATCATCGACGATGCGCAGCTGCCGGAGAGCGAGGAGCAGTTTGCCGCGGATCTCGACGAATCGCTCGACGCGTGGCAGTCGGAAGGCATAAAGGTCGTGTGGCTGCAGCTGCCCATCGCGCGCTCGTCGCTCGTGCCGGCCGCGGTTGCCGCCGGGTTCGTCTATCATCACGCGACCGAGCATTGGCTGCAGCTGACCGCGACGCTCGAGCAGGGTTCGTATGTGCCTCCCTTCGCGACCCACTATGTGGGCGCCGGAGGCGTGGTGATCGACGAAGAGCGGCGTCTGCTCGTGATCCAGGAACGACACCACCGGCGTCGCCACTACAAGCTGCCCGGAGGAGCGCTCCAGCCGGGAGAGCATGTGGCCCATGCAGTGGTGCGGGAGGTCAAGGAGGAAACCGGGATCGACACCGAGTTCCTCTCGGTCGTCTGTTTTCGACACTGGCATGGCTACCGGCACGGGAAATCGGATATCTACCTCGTCACGCGGCTGCGTCCGTTGAACCACGACATACTTCTCGATCCTCATGAGATCGCCGAGTGCTTCTGGATGCCGGTCGACGAGTATCTCACCCACCCGGACACGCACGAGTTCAACCGAAGGATCGTTGCGGCGGCTCTCGAGGTGGAGCGCACCGAGCGAGCCGGCTTCCCGGTTCTGAGACCCGAGACGATTCCGGCGTACGGAACGCCGGAGACGCACGAGCTCTTCTTTCCTCAGCCGGGCGACCCTCGTTCGTGAGCCGACGTCGCGTCGAACGCAAGCTCGTACGCCTTCAGCGTCGCGCTCCTTCCCTTGACGTTCGCCGCGAATCCCTTACGCCGCCTTAACAGCGACCTGGTCGCTTCGTACGTCCGCGCGGACACGAGGCGACGCAGCGTGAGATCGCCGGTCGTCGTCGTCCGGCAGGCAAGGTGAACGTTCGGGGAGAATCCCTTGATGGCCGCGAGGCGGATTTCCCGCGGGTTCCGCGGGCGGCAATGCTCAAGCCCCTCCTTCACGAGCACGCGGCAAGTCGAGCATCGGGCCCGCCCGCCGCAGACATGCATTGGCCTATACCGGCCGACAGCGACGCCTGGAGAAGCGGAATATCGGACGACGACTCGACCCGTCTGTCGCCCTCGATGTCGAGGGTGACCGGTGCGACCTCCGAGTCGCCGTGTTCATCAACGGCCCCGGCGAATACCGGTTCCCGCGGTTCCGGGTGGACGAACCGTTCGAGGTCTCGGATGGACAGGTTGCCGATCTCCTCTACGCTCGTTCCTCCCTCCGGTCCTCCGCGCCGGCCGTTCGCACAGAAGTAGGCCGAGTTCTACCGGCTGCACTGGTCGTAGAGCGGGCAGGTCACACAGTTGCGGCCACAGATGAGCATGCTAGTGAGAGTCACGGCGATTGTCGGGTGCGCTGCGCCGGTGCGCATCCGGTCCCTGAGGGCCTTTGGTATGAGATCGAGCATTGCTATCGTCAATCGCATCGCCGGGAATCCTCCCGCCGCCAGCATACCGGAGAGTCGAGCCGGGCTGCAAGCCGATGGTTGCTTCTGCAAGTAAACGATCGCTGCGCCTCCTCTTGCTTGATTGGTCCGAAGGGCGCGCGTATACTGTAGGGCTGTGACACATCGACCTGCCGGATCCCTGCAACGCTCCTCCAAGAACAAGCCTCGGCGCCCCAGCCCGGCATCGCACGAGCATCTGCGTCCGAGACGCTCGAGGAGACGGCGCGTACGGGGTCTCGAGCACATCACAGGTACCTGTCCCGGGTACAACCTGGGCAAAGCATACAAGCGAGTAACGCGCGAGTTCGAGAAGGAGTTCCGCTCAAGCGACCTCACGCTCGCGCAGTTCGCCCTGCTGGTGAACATCGGTCGCGATGAGCCGGCCTCCGGGTCGGACGTCGCTCTCCGGCTCGGGTCGGATCTCAGCACCGTCTCACGGACGATCGAGCTGCTCGTCACCCGTGGCTTCGTGGCACAGGAACGCGGCGAGGATCGTCGTGTCCGGCTGTACCGGCTGACCGCAGAGGGACGGGCTGCGCTGGCCGAGGCGATCCCCAAGTGGCGGCGGGCGCGGTACCAGGTGCTCTCCCGCCTCGACCATCGCTCGTGGCGTCGGACGTTGCGCCAGCTTCGGGCGCTCGCGTCCTGAGTGGGCCCGCTGTCGTTTCGTCGTACGCCGGCGGCAGGACCGTGACAATGCAGGGTGACGCAGATGCACGATGACGCGAGCTCTCATGATCCCACACCACGCGAGAGGGTCCTCGACGCGGCTGAGGCGTGCTTCATGGCGCGTGGGTACGCCGCGGTCACGCTTCGGGACATCGCCTCATCGGTCGGGATCAAGCATACATCGCTGTACCACCATGTGCCCGGCGGGAAGGAAGAGCTCTTTGTCGAGGTCTTCGAGCGCGGTCTCGAACGGCACCGAACCGGGTTGCGCCGCAGCGTCGACCAAGCGGCGCCCGGTCTGCGGACCCGTCTGTACGCGGTTTCCGACTGGTTTCTGACTCAGAGCCCCATGGATCTGGTGCGTATGACGCAGTCCGACATGCCGGCTCTCTCGGTTGCGGCGGCTATGCGGCTCGAGCGGCTCGTCTATGAGTCGATCCTGGTTCCCGTCGAGTCGATTCTCACCGAAGCACACCGGGCCGGCGAGATCCCTGAGAGGGAGTTCGGCCTGATCGCCGGAGGGCTTGTCGGTATGGTTCAGAGCCTCTTCGCCGTTCCTGAGTACGCGATTCCTTCCACTCGCTGCGATATGGGGAGGCGGCTCATGGATGTCTTCATCGACGGTATCGCCGGGGGGCGCGATCACAGTCCGAGCGCGAGCGCGAGAGCCACCACCCCAACCGACCCGACAACCACCAGAAACGGGTGACGCACGAGCAGGGCGAGGATGGCTGCGGCCGCGATCCCTATCAGCGACAGATCTATGCGACCGCCGACCGACGTCACTCCGCCGGGAACTATGAGGGCGCCGATTGCCGTGACGGGTACGAGCTGCAGCATCCGCGTCTGGCGTGCGGAGAGCCCGCGGCGGCTGCGGGTGATGAGCGGCAGCAGTCTTGGGATATAGGTAACGAGTGTCATGCCCGCGATGACGAAGACCACCTGGGTCATGCCGGACTCCACTTCGGGTCGACTCCAAAGAGCACCGCGACCGCTGGAATCGATACGAGTAGCGAGATTCCCGTCGGCACTCCGAGGCCCTGGAGTCCCCAGTTCAGGAGTCCCGCGGCAAGCGCAGGCGCAAGGAACCGTGGAAAACTCCGCAGTGCCGGTACGATCAGCGCAACGAACATGGCGTAGAGGGCGATTCCCATCGCCTGCTCGAGTGACGGCGGAAGCAGCCCGCCGATCAGGTAGCCGACGATCGTTCCGCCGACCCAGCCCGCGTATGCGAGGAGCTCGGTGACGAGGAGGTCAGTGTCGCCGATGCCCCCCGGCTGCGACGCGGTAGCGGCGAACACCTCGTCGGTGATGCCGAAGGCGAGAATCGGTCTCGGTACCCGTGAGCCGCGGATGCGGTCTCGAAGCGCCAGCGACATGACGACGTGGCGGAGATTGAGAACCAGCGTGGCGAGGGTCACGGCGATCGCGCCCGCGCCCTGGGCAAGGAGCGAGAGGGCCATGAACTGACTTGCTCCGGCGAAGACAAAGACGGAGAACCCGGCCGTCGCGACGGGCGGAAGCCCCACCGCGCGCCCGCCGGCGCCAAAGGCGACGGCGATGAAGAAGTAGCCGAACAGAATCGTCAGTCCGACTTCAACCGGTCTTCGGATGGGTCGCATCTACCGAGCCCGGCCGCTGCGGGCGCAGACGAGTCTTTCGACGAGCTCGTCGACCACGTCGTCATCGTCATCCCCGGCGAGTCTGTTGGGCTTGACCGCGCCGCAGCCGGTGCACCGGTGGAGCACCCGCAGCTCGCCTCCCGCCTCTGCCCAGAGCGCGATCGGTTCCAT
>SLST01000194.1 GCA_007130265.1 Spirochaetales bacterium | reverse complement strand
GCGAGCGCGGACGGGATGCGATCGAGGCGGTCGTCCATGATCACGACGTCTGATGCCTCGATCGCGGCGTCCGACCCGAGTCCGCCCATTGCGATGCCGACGTCCGAACGCATGAGAACCGGCGCGTCGTTGATGCCGTCGCCCACGAACGCGAGGCGCCTCCCGGCGGGAAGCGCGGAGGTCATCTCCTCGACGAGAGCGACCTTCTCGTCGGGAAGCAGCTCCGCGTGCACCTCGTCGATCCCCACTTCCCGGGCGACGTGCCGGGCGATCTGATCGTTGTCGCCGGTGAGCATCACGACCCGCTTGACCCCCCGCGCGCGCAGTCCTCGTACCGCCTCCGCGGCCTCCGGCCTGATCTCATCCGAGATCACCAGGTACCCGATGTAGGTCCCGTCGACGGCCACGTAGACGACGGTTCCGGTCACGTCGCAGTCGGTGTGCTCGATCCCCTCGCGGTGGAGGAGCCGGTCGCTGCCGGCGAGCACGCGGTGGGCGTCGCTCGCCGCGTCGCACGCAGCGTCGCATGCAGTGATGACACCATACCCCTGCTCTTCGCGGGACTCGGTGACGTCGCCGGAGACCGGCACGCTCTCTCCGGTCGCGTGCGTCGCGGCCCTCTCCTCCCACGCCTCGCGGATCGAACGGGCGATCGGGTGCGTCGAGCGTGATTCGGCGAGCGCCGCCCATCCGAGCACCTCGCGCTCGGAGAAGCCGTTACGCGCGACGATTCGGCTCACGCGAAAGACGCCGCGGGTGAGCGTCCCCGTTTTGTCGAAGACCACCGTGCTCACGTCCTTCAGCGCGTCCATGAAGTTCGCGCCCTTCACGAGGATCCCGTGTCGCGACGCGCGTCCGATCCCGCCGAAGTAGCCGAGCGGGATGGAGACGACGAGCGCGCAGGGACACGAGATGACGAGCAGCACGAGGGCACGGTAGACCCAATCGCCGAGCGCCGCCCCCGCGAAGAGAAGCGGCGGGAGGAAGGCGATGCCCGCGGCGATCCCCACGACGATAGGCGTGTAGACGGCGGCGAACCGGGAGATGAACCGGTCGGTAGGCGCCTTGCGTTCGGCGGCGTGCTCGACGAGCGCGAGAATCCGGGCGACACTCGACTCGCCGAACGGCCGACTCACCCGCACGCGAAGGGCCCCCCCGCCGTTCACGAATCCGGCGAGCACCTCGTCGCCCGCGGTCACCGATCGCGGAACCGACTCCCCGGTAAGCGCCGACGTGTCGACCGCCGACGCACCGTCGATCACCTCGCCGTCGAGCGGAACTCGCTCTCCCGGCCACACCTCGACCGTCTCACCGACGCCCACCTCCTGCGGCGGCACGACCCGCTCGCCCTCCGGTCCGGCGACGCGCGCGGTCTCCGCCCGCACGTCCATGAGCTCGGCGATCGACCGCCGCGATCTGCCGACCGCGAGGTCCTGCACGTGCTCGCCCACCGAGTAGAAGAGCATCACGGCGACCGCCTCGGCGAGCTCTCCAATCGCAATCGCCCCGAGCGTGGCCACACTCATTAGGAACATCTCGTCGAAGACGCGGCCGTGGACGATGTTCCGCACGGCGCTCTGAAGCACCCGCGCGCCGACGAGCGCGTACGCGACGAGGTAGACCGCGTACTCGGCGATTCCGTACCGCGTCCCGCGCAGCTCTTCGGAGAAGATCACACCGGCCGCGGTGAGGAGGATCGCCGCGATAGTCCTGACCAGCCGGCCCCGGCCGCCGAGTGCCGAGCTGAGATTCAGCCCGGCAAACGGCGGCGCCTTCTTCGCCGCATCGCGAAGGATCTCATCACTGCTCATGGAAGTGCTCCCGGGCGACGCGAATGAGGTCGAGGACGTGGTCGTCGTCGAGCGCGTAGAAGACCATCTTGCCCTGCCTGCGTGTGCGCACGAGCCGCAGCAGCCGCAGCAGCCGCAGGTGGTGCGAGACGGCCGGAAGCGTCATGTCCAGGAGATACGCGAGATCGCAGACGCAGAGCTCGCGCGCCGAGAGCAGGTGCAGGATCCGCGTGCGCGTCTCGTCGGCAAGCGCGCGAAACAGCTCCGAGAGACCGGCGACCTGGGGGAGCATCTCGCGGAGGCGCGACTCGTCTTCGCGGCAGGTAAGCCGGTACTCGGCGCACAGGTGTTCGCTCGGTATGACGTCGGCCTTCTGCTCCGCCATGGTCTTCACTCCTGATTCGTTTCAATTCAACAATTGCTTAATCGTACTATAACTTGCCGCCCGGGGCAACCGCCGCGCAACCGGATATGCTTGGCCGCATGTCAGAAACGACCGAACGGCTACCGGAGCTTCTCGTCGTCGCGCTCGACGGAGCGGTCCCGTCGGCCGTGACGTCGCTCATCGACGCCGGGCGACTGCCTGCGTTCGCTCGCCTTCGCGGTCCGGCGAGAGGAGGCGGGGATCGTGGGATTCGGCGGTGAGCGAGACGGGCGACATCGGGTCGCTCGGCATCCTCTGCGGCCCCGGCGCAGCCCGTCAGCGCCCGGACCGGGCGCCGCCTCGCGCGCACAGAACGGTCATCGCCCCGCCTGAGACGACAACCGAGGCGACCGCGAGCACGACCCAACTCGTCGCGTAGACGCCGGTGACGTCCGCGATGTGGCCGAACACCGGTGGCGCGACCATCACGCCGACCCTCGAGAACATGAGCGCCACTCCGGTCGCAACGCCGGCGCCGCCGGCAGGAGCGATCTCCGTCACGGTGGTGAAGAAGAGCCCCGGCGTGCCCAGGACGAAGAAGCCAAGGAGCGCCGAAAGCGCGACGATCCCCGGGTACGGCACGAGACCGCGCGCGACGACGAGCCCGAAAACGAGCGAGAGCGAAGCGGTCAGGACCGAAAGCGTGAAGAGACCCGCGTGCCGTCGTCCATGGTAGAGACGGTCGTTTATCACGCCCCACGTCGGCTGACCGAGGATCCCGCCAACGTGAAAGGCGCCGAGCGCAACCCCGGCGAGGGTCGGGCTGTAGCCGAGATCGCGGTGCATGAAGAGCGTGAAGTGTCCGGTGATGCTCGCGATTGCCAGTCCGAAGGCGATCCCCATGACGCAGGCGCAGACGAAGGCCCGCCGAGAGAGGAGCTCGCGCAGCTGCGCGCCGAAGCTCGCCGCCGCCGCGTCGGCACTCCCGCCGTCATCCCCGGAGCGCGGGACCGATAGCCTGCCGTAGGTTGCCATGATGAACAGGCCGATCGCGACCGCAGCGAGCCCCGCTACCACCATGACCGGGCGCCATCCGTACCGTTCTCCAAGCGCCGGCAGCGCCATCGTCCCGATCAGCGCGCCGGTGCCGCCGACGCCGTGCGCGACGCCCATCGCCCCGGCGCGCCGCTTCGAGCTCACGTTCTCGATCACCGCGCTCGTGACCGAAGGCGTGATGAGGCTGAAGCCGACGCCGGTCACGAGGGCGAGACCGAGTATCCAGCTGAAGACCGGCGCCGCGCCGTGGAGCACGATCATGATCCCCACGGCGCAGCATCCGGCCGCCATGCCGCGTCGCGCGCCCATCCGGTCGGAGAGACGACCGGCGAATACCGCGACGAGCGTTGCGCTGAAGAAGTAGAAACTCGAATAGAGCCCCGCCTGGGCGCGAGTAATGCCGAACTCGCTCTGGACGAGCGGCATCATCGCGACGAAACCCTGAATGTTCAGGAGGACCGCGATATAGGCGGTCGAGATCAGGAGCAGCACGGGGTACGGGAATCGGCCCTCTTCAGCCGTCTGCGCGGTGGGGGATGCGTCCATCTCCCCACTATGGGCTCTCAGCGCACGAGGTTCAACATCACTTCGCGCGGATCGTCACGGTCAGTACGTCCTGGTAGTCGCCGGCGGCGAGCCCGTCGCTACCGGCGTACGAGATGCGCAGCTCCCGCGCAACCCAACCCGATGGGGTGATCCCGTCGGAGTCGGTGACGAGGGCCGAGCCGTCGCTCCAGTTGGGCACTGCGACGCCTGCGTAGGTGAGCGAGTAGGCAAGGCGTTCGGAACCGCCGCTGTGCAGGAAGAAGGGCCCCGGCTGCCCCGCGTCGGCCGCGAGGTTGGTGCTTGTCAGCGTGACGGTGAACCCGGTCGCCGCGTTGCTTCGCTCGTGAATGGTCGCGACCAGACGGTCGGCGACCGTCGCGGTCAGGTCCATCGAGCGGATCCCCGGCTCGCGAACCGCGTAGATGTCGAGCAGCCGCGCCATCCTCCCTACGATCGAGACCGTTGCCGAGTCGGCGATCTCGTGCGAGTCGGGGTCGGTGGGGTCGCCGGTGTAGAGCGATACCGTGACCGAGTCGGTGTACTCGCCCGCGGACACGAACTGACCGCTCGGGATGTGTACGAAGAACGACGCCGTCGCGTACTGCGGGGTGGCGGACTCCGCTGAGAAGTCGGTCGACGTGACGACGTTCTCAACCGACAGCGTCTCAGGCGGCGCCTTGATGACCGCCGCCGT
>SLST01000516.1 GCA_007130265.1 Spirochaetales bacterium | reverse complement strand
CCATCGCGATCGCCGCCGCGAGCGCGCCCAGGTAGAAGCTCGTGCACATCCCGTCGGCGCCCCAGAACTCTATGTCGTAGGTATTGTGGTGCGGCTCGACGAGGGTGCCGGTACGGTCGGGATCCCAGGCGTCCATGCAGTAGCGCAGGCTCTCCTTCGCCCGGGGCCACAGCTTCGCCAGCCACTCCGTGTCGCCGCTGATGCGCCACTCGCGATGGAGCTTCATGATACCACCGAGCTGTCCGTCCGACGCGGCGTGGAAATCGTGATCAACCGGGCCGACGGGAAGGGCTGCGCGAAAGGTCTGGTGTCCGCGGTCGTCCTGGCTCGCGAGGAACTCGGTCTCGCGCAGTGTCCGCTCGAGATCCGGGAAGAGGTGGGGGATCGCCTGCGCGTAGTTCCACACGTGGGTGCAGCTTCCCGGACAGCATCCGGCGTCCGCGTGACACCCTTCCCAGCCCCAGAGCTTCCCGTCGGCCTGGCGCAGGACGGTCGGAGACTTGATGATCGCGAGGTTCGCCGCGACGGCGTCCACGATCTCGTCGGGGAGGCTCGTGTCGTAGAAGCAGTCGCTGAAGGCGCGACTCGCTTCACGCAACCGGTCGTACTCCCGGCGCCAGACATCGACAACCTCGCGCAGCTCAGCGAAGCGGGCCGCGTACCAGGGACGGTAGTACTCGACCGGCGAGCCGCAATCGCACGAGCCGGAGCAGCAGGCGGACTGGCTCTCTTCGGTCTCGCCCGGCGGCTGCCCTGCTCGCACGGTGCTGCGGGGCACGTACCAGGCAAACCGGAGAGTTACATTCGTCTCGGCGCCGGGCTCGAGCGCGAGCGGAAGGTAGAGGCTCGCACCGGCGCCCGGCTTGCCGTCGGCGTGCGGAGGCCGGGAGACAACGTCGCCGGCTGCGACGTGTTTCCAGACCATCGTGAGCGCGTCGAACCAGCCCCCGCGAAACCAGGCGGCGTCCACGGCGAGCGGACCCAACTCGGCACCGTCACGCACGGCCTCGACGAACGCCGCGAAGTGGCCCTCCGCCGCGGGGTCGACCGCGCAGTCCGGTTGCGACAGGACGAACCCGCCGTCGGTGACCGACACCGTCGCGTCGTCGGCTATCCCCATGAAGTTCGCCGCATGAAACGAGAAAACCGCCTCCACTCGCCTGTCCGACCGATTGCGGAACCGGTACTCGATCGCGGCCACCGGCAGGCTCGAATCGTCGGCGTTGCCCGGGGTGAACGGACTCCATCCGGTGAGCTCAGCGGTGACCGGCATCGCGGGGTCTGAGAGCGCGACCGTCGCGAAGGGAAACCGTGCGGTGAACAGCGCCTCGGCGAAGCGCGGCAGCCCGTACGTGCGTCCGCGAAGACCGTCCCCGGGCCCGGCGAAGCGGCGCGAATCGACGCTGCCGAGCGCCTTCCACATGGGCACCGGTCCCTCGAGCACCCGCGCGGTCGTCGCCCCCGCAACCGAGAGCGCGGCGAAGACCTGCGGCTCGTGGTGAACCTCCGGACGATGGCGAAGCGACACCTGCGACAGCGCGCCGGTGCCCTCGAGACTGATCGAACCGGCTCCGATTCCGCCCATGGGAAAGGCAATCCGGTCGAGGTGTGCTCCGGTGTAGTTGTTCATCGTGACTCCTGTTCGCGTGACTCGGTGCGGTCAGCCGATGAGCTCTCTCGTCGTTTCGACGTCGGCCTTCACCTGGTCGTACGACCTCTCCGTCAGGTCGACCTCGACGATGAAGGTCGTCACGCCGGTGTCGAGCGCTGCCCGGATCGACTCCACGGCTCTGCAGTCGCCCTTCCCTACCCGCGCGGGTCCGCTTCCGGTTGAGTCGTTGACGTGGATCGAGCAGACCCGTCCCTCGTACCTGCGAATCCAGTCGGGAAGCGAGATGCCACGGTCGGGCAGGAACTGCCCAATGTGGAACTGCGCCTTGAGCTCGGGCATATTGTCGAGCAGGTGCTCCATCACGTGCTTCTCGCCGTGCTTCACGAGCTCCATGTGGTGGTTGTGATAGCCGATCGACAGGCCGTCGGCGGCGAGCACCTCGCCCATCTCCCTGAACCTGGGCAGCATCGCGAGCCACTCGTCGAGCGTCTCCGCCTTCGCGAAAGGGATCACCCAGTCGCGTGACCCGTAATCGAGGAGGAAGCGCTTCCACTCGTCGTAACGGGCGTCGAACTCCGCAACGGTCATGTGACCGCAGGTCAGCTTCATGCCCGCGCGGTCGAGGCTCGCTCGCATCGAATCAACGGATGTCTTCGCCGCCGGGTCGTTCGGCACGGCTCCGCACCACGCCTCTATCGTGTCGATCCCGAGCGACTTCACCGCGTCGAACGCGGCGTCCCATCCGCCCTCGTAGTTACGCAGACTGTAGAGCTGCATTGCCAGAGTATTTGCCATGTCCGTCTCCTTGGGGTTGCCGTGCGGCGGTCATTGCGCCGCCCTCAGACGGCCTGTTCCGTGCGTGAGATGATCTCATCCTGCGTCGCCTTCGAGAGCGTCGTGAAGTTGGCGCTGAACCCGGCGACCCGGACGAGCAGATCCTCGTACTCGCGCGGCTGCTCCTGTGCGCGCCGAAGCGTACCCGCGTCGACGACGTTCACCTGCACCTGCTGCCCTCCCGACCGGAAGAACGTCGTCAGCAGGGCGCCGAGCGCGTCCATTCCGCGCTCCGCGGCTATCGTCGAGGGAGAGAACTTGATGTTGAACGTGTTCCCCGCGCTCCAGTGATCGCGGTTGTTCAGCCGCGACACCGATGTGGCGAGGCTCGTCGGGCCGCTGCGGTCGGCGCCCTGGCACGCCCCCACGCCGTCGACGAGCGGGGCTCCTGCCCGCCGGCCGTCGGCGCCCGCGCCGGTCTTCGCGCCCGCACCCACGTGTCCTTCGACCGGCCAGACGCCGCAGGTGAACCGACCGCCTCGCCCGTCGGTGTGACTCCGGAAGAACTCCGCGTGAACGGCGTTGATGTCGTTCGCGAGCGCGTCCACTGCCTCGTTGCCGTTGCCAAAGCGCTCCGCGTGGTTGGCGAGCATGAGCCGGATCGTCTCTGCCCCCTCGAAGTCGGTGGCAAGCGCGTGCACGAGCTTGTCGAGCGTCAGCGCCTCCTGCTCGAAGACGAGGCAACGAATCGCGTGCAGCGCATCGTACGCGTTAGTGGGCCCGTAGATCGCGACGCCCGGGAGGTTGTACCTCGTCGACCCGAAGACGAGGTCGCGACGTCTTGCGATACAGTCACACAGCAGCGCGGACTCGAGCGGGTAGTAGCCGCTTCGCTTCTGCTCCTCGCCGGCGAGAGTCGCGGCGAGGATGTCGAGCGACGCGAGGTAGCGCACCTGCTGCTCGTAGGCGTTCCACACCTCGTCGAACGACGAGAGCGATGCCGCCGGTCCGGTCGTCGGGCCGACCTGGCGTCCGGTCGTGAGCGACCTCCCGTCGTTGAGCGCGAGCTCGAGCGCCTTTGCGACGTTGAGGTGTCCGCCTGAGGTGACGCCCTGCTCCTTGCCCGGGATGCTCGCCTCGACGCACCCCACGATCCCGTAGCCGACCGCGTCGCCGGGCTCTACGCCGTGATCGACGAGGGCATCCACGATGACTTCATCGTTGAAGAGCGCCGGCATGCCGGTGCCGAGCGCGATGAGGTCGAGACACCGACGCCAGAAACCCGGGTCGATGTTGCGGTGCCACCGCACCGAGAGCGCCGGCTGCACCATGCGCAGGGCGGCCGTCGCCGCGAGACACAGATGCGAGAGCTCGTTCGACTCGTCGCGCCCCTGTGCATCACTTCCGCCGAGCGTGAGGTTCTGGAACACCGTCTGTTTGACCTCTGTGCCGACGTTCTCCATGAACTTGACCCACAGGCTCAGCAACAGCTCCCACGCCTCGTCCCGGGCGAGCCGATCGCCGACGAGCAGGTCGCGGGCGTACGGGTAGAGGTACTGGTCGAAGCGGCCGGCGGAGATCGACCACCCGAACTGCTCGACGTGCAGCGCGAGATGCACGAACCAGAACGACTGGAGCGCCTCGTGGAAGGTGCGCGCGGGCGTTCGGGGAACCCGACGGCAGATGCGCGCGATCTCGAGGAGCTCGTCGCGGCGGCCGGTCTCCTGCTCCTGCTCGGCGAGCGCGTCGGCGAGCTCGGCGTAGCGTTCGGCCCAGCGGATCAGGCCGCGCGAGACGATCAGTACCGACTCGAGGAACGCCACCCCTTCCGCGTCGCGGTCCGCTCGCGCGGAGGCCAGCCCGTCTCCGGCCTCGCTCATGATCCCTTCCAGCCCGACCCTGAGCACCTTCTCGTAGTCGACGATCATGTGTCCGAAACCGGTCGAGCTTCCGGTGCAGTACCCGGCGGCGAGCTCGTCTTCGGCGAGCCGCAGGGCATCCGGATGGCAGGCGCGCGTGCGATCGCCCATCGTCCTGCCGTGCCAGAAGTCCCAGATCTCCGGCGGCGTCGTGT
>SLST01000407.1 GCA_007130265.1 Spirochaetales bacterium | reverse complement strand
GGGACAGACGGTGCCGAACGGCGAGTCGGCGATGTGGGGCGACTACCACCTGATGGAGCTCGGGCTCATGGTGAAGCGGCTCGCCGAAGGCCGGGCTCCGCAGCGCTTCTTTGACATCGGGAGGACGTCATGAGCGCGATGCATCGCACGAAGGACGACCTCATCGATCCCGGCAGAGTCGCCCCGGAGACGCGACGGCTGTGCATACACACCGCGACGACGCGTCCGCTGCCGCTCGAGATCGCCGTTGACGAGTATGTCCGCGCGGGCGTTTCGGGCATCACCGTGTGGCGAGACGCGCTTGCCGGCCGCAACGTCCGGGCCGCCGGCGAGCGAATCCGGAAAGCCGGTCTCGAGATCGTGTCGCTCTGCCGCGGCGGCTTCTTCGTGAACGCCGACGAGGAAGAGCGTATCGTCGCGATCGAAGAGAACCGCGCGGTGGTACGCGAGGCCGCCGAGCTCGGTGCGCCGCTCGTCGTACTCGTCTGCGGGGCCGACCCGGCGGTGCCGCTGCCCGTCGCCCGCGATCAGATTCGAAGCGGGATCGAGGCCGTGCTGCCGCTCGCCGCTGAGCTGGGCGTCAAACTCGCTATCGAGCCGCTTCACCCGATGTATGCGGATTCCCGGAGCGCGATCACAGACCTGGCGACCGCGAACCGGATGTGCGAGGAAATCGACTCGCCGGCGCTTGGCGTGGCCGTCGACGTCTACCACCTCTGGTTCGACCCGTCGCTCGAGGCAGAGATCGATCGCGCCGGGGAGCGCATCCTCGCATTCCACGTCTGCGACTGGAGGACCCCGACCCGCGATCTGCTGACCGACCGCGGGCTGATGGGCGAGGGGTGTATCGACATACCGGAGATCCGCGGCTGGGTCGAGGCGGCCGGATTCGGTGGATTCATCGAGGTCGAGATCTTCTCGACCGAATACTGGGCTCTCGAACAGCGGAGCTATATCAATCGAATCGTGGGCGCGTACGAAGCGCACGTGTAGGAGGAACAATGGACCGCCATATTGGAGTCATCATGAACGGAGTGACCGGGCGCATGGGGACGAACCAACACCTGGTGCGAAGCATCCTGGCCATTCGCAGGCAGGGCGGGATTCTGGCGAAGAACGGCGACACGATCATCCCCGACCCTGTTCTAGTGGGACGCAACGAGGCGAAGCTCGCGCGGCTTGCCGCGACGTACGGAGTAGAACGCTACACCACGGATCTCGACGCGGCGCTCGGCGATGATCGCGCGACGGTCTACTTCGACTCGGCGACGACCGAGCAGCGGACCCACGGCGTCGGCAAGGCGATCGACGCGGGCAAAGCCGTCTACTGCGAGAAGCCGACCGCCACGACGCTCGCCGACGCGAGCGCGCTCGCAGAGAAGGCGCGGCAGGCGGGCGTGAAGAACGGTGTCGTGCAGGACAAGCTGTGGCTTCCCGGGCTGCTGAAGCTGCGCTACCTCATCGAGACGGGCTTCTTCGGCCGAATCCTCAGCGTTCGCGGCGAGTTCGGCTACTGGGTCTTCGACGGGGTGCACCAGCCGACGCAGCGCCCGAGCTGGAACTACCGCAAGGAAGACGGCGGCGGCATCATGATCGACATGTTCTGCCACTGGCGTTACGTGATCGACAACCTTTTTGGTCCCATCCGTCGGCTGTCGGCGATCGGCACCACGCACATTCCCGAGCGCGTCGACGAAGGCGGACAGCCGTACGCGTGTACCGCCGACGACGCGGCGTACGGGACATTCGAGCTCGAGAACGGGATCATCTGTCAGTTCAACAGCTCGTGGGCGGTGCGCGTGCGGCGCGACGACCTGCTCACGCTCCAGGTCGACGGGACGAAGGGCACGGCTGTCGCGGGCCTGACACAGTGCCTGGTGCAGCCCGACGCTACCACCCCGAAGCCGGTCTGGAACCCCGACCTCGAGAGTCCGATCGACTACTTCGAGGACTGGAAGCTCGTGCCCACCCGCGACCCGGCGGACAACGCCTTCAAGGCCCAGTGGGAGCTCTTTCTGCGCCACGTGGTCGACGACGAGCCGTTCCCCTGGGACCTCATGGAGGGCGCCAAGGGCGTGCAGCTCGCGGAGCTCGGACTGCGTTCGTGGCGCGAACGCCGTTGGGTCGATGTCGAGGCGCTCTGACTGGGCATTTGGCGCGCCGGTTCCGAGCTGGTATAGTGGTTGAGACGGAGGACTTATGCATTCGCTTTCGATTCGTTCTGCTCAGGACTGTCTGTGGGATCAGGTGTCGCTCGGGGAGATCATGCTGCGGCTCGACCCCGGAGAGGGGAGGGTCAAGACGGCCCGCGCCTTCAGAGTGTGGGAGGGCGGCGGCGAGTACAACGTGGCGCGGGGGTTGCGGCGCTGTTTCGGCATGCGCACGGCCGTCGTGACGGCGATTCCGCGGACCGACGTCGGCTATCTGCTCGAGGATCTCATCCTCCAGGGCGGCGTGGATACGCGTCACGTGAAGTGGGTCGACTACGACGGAATCGGCCGGGAGAACCGCGTTGGTCTGAACTTCACCGAGCGTGGGTTCGGCGTACGCGGAGCGCTCGGAGTCTCGGACCGTGCGCACTCTGCCGCGAGCGCGCTTCGGAAGGGCGACATCGACTGGAAGCGGATCTTCGGCGACGAGGGCGCGCGATGGTTCCACTGCGGCGGCATCTTTGCGGCGCTCAGCGATACGTGCCCCGACGTCGTGATCGAAGCGATGCAGGCGGCGCACGAGCACGGAACAATCGTCAGCTACGACCTCAACTTCCGCGCCTCGCTGTGGAAAACCAACGGTGGGAAGAAGCGCGCGCAGGAAGTCAACCGTGAGATCGCGAAGTACGTGGACGTGATGATCGGCAACGAGGAGGATTTCACCGCCTCGCTCGGATTTGAGGTGGAAGGCGTCGATGAGTCGCTCACGGGACTCGACCCGGCCAAGTTCACCTCCATGATCACGCGCGTAGTCGAGGAGTTCCCCAATTTCCGCGTCGTGGCGACGACGCTGCGCGATGTGCACTCGGCAACGTCCAACGACTGGAGCGCCGTACTCTACCACGACGGGTTTCATCAGGCGATCAACCGCGAGCGACTCGAGATCATGGATCGCGTGGGCGGAGGTGACAGCTTCGCGAGCGGTCTCATCTACGGCTTCCTGGCCGGCAAGTCGCCGCAGGAATGCGTGGAGTACGGCGCGGCGCACGGAGCGCTCGCCATGACGACTCCCGGAGATACCTCGATGGCTTCGCTCGCCGAGGTCGAGAAACTCGTGGGCGGTGGCAGCGCGAGGGTCGAACGATGAACAGCGCACAGCGAAAGGCGGATCTCGATCGCAGCCTGGCTGAGTACGGCGTCGTCCCGGTCATCGTGCTCACCGATCCGGCGCAGGCCGAACCGCTCGGCGAGGCGCTCCTCGCCGGGGGGCTGCCGGTCGCGGAGATCACCTTTCGGTCGGACGCGGCGCTCGAGGGCATTCGCACGATGGCGAAGACCTACCCGGACATGCTACTTGGCGCCGGGACGGTGCTCTCCGTCGATCAGGCGAAGGCCGCCGCGGACGCCGGGGCAGGATTCATCGTGACCCCCGGCTTCAACGCCACCGTCGTCGATCACTGCCTCGACGAGGGGCTTCCCATCTACCCCGGCATCAGCGGGACCGGTGAGATTGAGATGGCGATGAGCCGCGGCCTCGACGTGGTGAAGTTCTTCCCCGCTGAGGCCCTCGGCGGAGTGGCGATGCTCAAGGCGCTCTCCGGCCCCTACCGGAACCTCCGCTTCATGCCGACCGGCGGGATCAGCCTATCGAACCTTCACGACTACCTCTCTTTGCCGCAGGTCGTCGCCTGCGGTGGAAGCTGGCTCGTCTCGCGCGATGCGCTCGCGGCCGGAGACTATGGCAAGATCGTGAGTACCGTGCGCGCTACCTTGAGAGAGATCTACGGCTGCCTGGTTACCGATGCCGGGGTCGAGGTGCGTGCGCGGTACGCGGGACGTACCAGGGCCTATCTCGAACGTGTCGGGGCGCAGACGGAAGAGGCCGACGGCGGCGTCTCGCTCACCGGCAGGAACGTCGTGCTTCGCGGATGACCTTTCCCGAGTTCCACAACGAGGCTGAGTATCTCTCGTTTCTCGAGCGCCACTCGACGCTCCCGACCGGTTTCCGCGTAGCGACATCCCGAGTCGCTTTCACGCCTCAGGAGCGGCCGACGCTCGAGCCTTACCGGATGAACCTCGCGCTTCTCTGTGCCGACGAGCCGGTCGAGAGTTTCGCCGGCGTGTTCACGAGGAATGCCTTTCCGGGCGCGCCCGTCGTCCTCGGCCGGGAGCGCCTCGTGGAGTCCGCGGTGCAGGGAGTGCTCGTCAACAACAAGATCGCCAATGTGCGGGCCGCCACGGGGCTCGAGGACGCGCGGCGTCTGACCGAGGCGGTCGGGCAAGCGCTGGGCATTCCCGCCGAGCGAGTGTTCAGCGTGTCGACCGGT
>SLST01000213.1 GCA_007130265.1 Spirochaetales bacterium | reverse complement strand
TCGTGTTCAGCATGTCCTGCCGCTCCTTGGCCGCCTTGTACTCGGCGTTCTCGCGCAGGTCACCATGGGCGAGCGCCTCGCTGATTTCCTTGGAGTTCTGGGGTACTTCGACGTCGTGGAGGTGTTTGAGCGCCTTCTGCTTCTCGTTGTAGGCGTGGGGCGTGACCATGAATCCGCCCCGGCTGACGGTGTCCGGCTGCGTGCTCTCCCCGTAGAAGTGGAATCCCGGGTGGTCGTCCATGATCTTCTGCTTGAGCTCGATCTTGATCGACGGATCGAGCTCCTTGACGTCGCGAACGAGCGTGTAGACGCGGTTGATCCCTCCTTCGTCCGCTTCAGAGAGATACCGTTCAAGGTTTCCGTCCTTGAACAGATAGTTGTGGATCTGGCGGTTGATCTTGCGGTTCTGACTGACGTCCTTGCGATTGTCGATATCACGGAACGTCAGGTCGAGCAGGTGGATCATCGCGATGAGGATTCGTTCGTAGCTGAAGCCAAGACGGTGGAACCAGCGATCGTCGGTGACATTACGGGCGAGCCACACAAACGCCTCGCGGTACTCACGGTAGTTGTCGTACGTGGAGAGGAAGAGCTCGGAGAGCTTGTCATGATGACCGGCGCGTTCGAGCTCGCCGATGATGTCGCGCGAGAGGAAGAACGGAAAGAGGCGCACGTAGATCTCAGGCCATTCTTCGACATGAGCTTTGACTTCCTGGATGAAGGCTCGCTTGAGATCCGATGAGTCGATCCGGCCAAATACCTCCTCGACGTTCTCGATCTGCTCGTAGAGCGTCTCAAAGTCGATGACGTTGCCGGTGTCGAGGTACGGATGATTCGCGACGATTCGGCTGACAAGGAGATTGGCGGCGACGACGTGCTCGTTCACGGCGCTCGCACTCGCGAGGAACGACGTGAAGTACTCGAACATCTCGCGGAAGAACTCGCTGTCGGTTCCGGCGTCCTCATCCGATTCCATGAACTCCATGAACTCCTCGACGATCCGGATCTTGTCGAAGAAGCTCTTGGCGCTCTTGAACTTGTTGTGGGTCTTCTCTCCGAGCGTTATCGGTTGGTCGCGCACAACGAAGTGGTCGGCTTTGTCCGGAAGCATGCCGAAGATCTTGTCGGTCTTCAGCACGTTGCGCGCCTTGGTGCTCCAGCTGCTCCATTCACTCGCGGTGAGAATCGCAGGGACCAGCTCGGCCTTGATCCGTTTCATGTCCGCGCCGTTGTCGCTGCTCTTGATCGTGGTCTTCAGGGCCCAGACGAGATCACTCTTGACCTTGGCCCGCAGCTTCTCCCGCTTCCACACGCTGCGAAGAACCCACAGGTGATCCTTCGGCAGGATGTCGAGAGCACTCACCGCCATCTTCAGGGTCATCTTGTGGCCGCGCTTGCGCGCGAAGTCGATGGTGATCTCATCGCCTTTGATCGACCGTATGATGCCGACGCCCCAGGAACGGTGGAAAACGAAGTTTCCCTCGTCAAAAGCGATGTGCTTCTCGAAGTCGGCGATCGCATCGTGGACGTTGCGCCAGGTCTGATTCAGGTTCGACAGGCGGATGTACTCGTCGAGCTGGCTGTGATCGGCATACTGGTTGCGGTAGCACTCGACGATTTCTTTCCGGGCCCAGGAGTTCTTCGCATCGTATTCCAGGATACGCTTCAACAGCTCGATCGCCGTGTTCCAGTCCTCCCTCTCTCTGAAGTGAGGATAGAGGTCTTCAAGCAGCTGCACTGCCCGTTCCTCGCTGACCTGCTTCGCGATGCGGCTCTCCGCGTGGTAGAAAAACTCGGTTTCGTCTGGAGCGTGCTGGATCAGTTTGTGCCAGACTTCCTTGATGCTGTTGAACTGGCGCTTGTTGATATAGCGGTGCAGCGCCTTCTTATAGTAGTCGATCGCCTCAGTCAGGGAGTCTTCTTCCTCGCGTTTCTCGGCGAGATGGCGCACGATGTCGGCCTCGTCATAGTCGACCCTGATCAGGCGTTCCCAGACGTCGAACTTCTTCTCCTGCTGGTTCTCGTTGTTGTAGCACTCGGCCAGGGTTCGCAGTGCAAACTTGTTCTCGCCAAACTCGAGGATCCGCCGGCAGATATATTCGACGATTCCCCACTTGTGGTTGTCCGTGAATATTTCGATAAGTGAGACCAGGTTCGTGTCGTCGACCGCCTGTCTGCTCAGTTGAATGACACCTGAGAGATAGAGCGCGATGATGCTGTTCTTCGTATGAACAAGATGCTCGTCGCACAGCTCGAGAACCTCGTCCTGGACGCCGGCTTCCTCGACCCTGTCAAGGACTTCATCGAGCTCTTCGAAGTTCCCTATGGTGTAGTTGTTGAGCGTTGCACGGGTCCACTTCTCTCCATTCAGCATTTCGGAGACCTGTGCAATGAGCTTGTCCGACATTCTTTACTCCTCTCAGTTGGTGTACTGCCTGTAGATCCGTTCGTTCAGAGCGCGGAGTTTGAGCAGCACTTCGTCAACCTTTCCTGTATCCTCTCCGGTGGCAACGTAGTGATCGATCAGCCAGAGATACCGGTTAATGAGCCGCGGTTCGATCGTCTCGCGCTGCGAGCGCCCCTCGCGAAGCTCCCGTTCGAGGGCGTAGATGCTCTGTTTCAGCTTCCCGTATTCTATGGACCGGAGCTCTCGTCTTACCGTGAGCACCCCGAACAGCACTCCGTACACCGGCAGCCATTCGAGTAACTCACTGCCCTCCAGGCCTGTCTCGGCGACCTTGTCGATCAGCGCCCGGATCATCTGTGACTCCAGCACTTCTAAATGTACACGCTGTGGGTCCAGGAAGAAAGCCTCGCGGAAAAAAGCCTTGGCCGCAGCGACCTCGTTGATGAGCGCGTACGCATCGGCGAGCTCCGCGGTCACTTCCGCGTCATCCGGCCGCTCGGCGGCGGCCGCCTCGAGGTAACGCACCGCACGATCGTAGGCGCCAAGTCCCTTATGGCATCGTCCGATCCGAAGCAGCAGCTGTGGATCCGCCTGTTCGGCGTCGCTCAGGAGGGCGCTGAAAGATGCGAGCGCCGAGCCGAACACGTAGCGACGCACCGCCTGGAGGCACGGTTCGGACGGACTGCCGATCCGGCGCACAAACCTGTCAAAGATCGGCCATTGATCGAGCAGATACTGGCCCCGCTCAAAAGCGTGCCCGATGCCGATGATCTGCCGTTCGCGCTCGCGCCAGAAGTTCACGTACTTCATAGCCGTCAGAACATCCGGACAGTCGAAGTCGACCGCGAGCGCATCCTCCAACCTCCCGGCTGCGCCGTCGAGGTCGTGATCCCGAATCGCATCGTATGCGCCGTCGAGCAAGTGCTCAGTTCTCAGTTGATCCTTGTCTCTTCCGTGCATATCGTGCGCTTCAGACCATTATACGGACGCGACTCCTTTCGTCAAACAGGTTCGCGGGGGATGCGAGGTACGGGTTTGCACGCCTCTGGTCCCTGTCGTATAGTGCGCTATGGTGCGGCACGATGCCGGAAACCGGTGTCGTGCCGGTATGCGCAGGAGTGGGACGGAGAAGGAGCTCAATCGCCCGGGAAAGCGGCCGAAAATGAGAGAAAGGGGAGACCTGCCATGAAGGCCAGATTTTTCACCTCTGCCCTGCTCCTTCTCGGCGCTCTTGCCGTCTACGCTCAGAGCGCCGTGCCCGAAGAGCTCGTGGAAGGGCTTTCGGCCTTTGAGGCGGAAGATTTTGACGAGGCGCTCGAGTGGTTCGAGTCGGCGCGCGCCCGCGACGATATCGCCCCGTGGCGCGGCCATGTCCTGTTCTGGATCGCTCGAACCCTGATGGTGCTTGGTCAGTACGAACCGGCCGCCGACACGCTGGACCGGTTCTTCGGCGAGTATCCTGCCCACCCGTACCAAGAAGAGGCCCGCTACCAACGTGCGCGGATCTTCTATCTGCAGGGGCAGTACGAGGCAGCGATCAGACGTCTCGCGCAGTTTCTCGACGAGTATCCGCAGAGCGACTTCTACGCGAACGGGTTGTACTGGACCGCGGAAGCGCTATTTGCCCTCGGGCGGCTCGACGAGGCTGAACGCCTGTTCGCGGAGGTCGCTGAGCGCCATCCGGCGAGTTTCAGGGTAGAGGCGGCCCGTTACCGCCTCGACATTCTCGAGTTTGCCCGACGCGAACAGGAGCTGCTCACGCTCCTGCAGTGGAGTCACGAGGAGTATCTTGCCGCGCTCGAGGGGTTTCGGGCCGCCGAAGCGAGGTACGAGGAAGGACTGCGCTCGTACCGGGAGCGACTCGGCAGGCTCGCCGCCGACGATTTTCGTGCGGAGATCGAGGAGCTGCACGTCCGTGTCGCGGAGCTCGAACAGGCTGTCCGCGAACGTGACCGACAGATCAACGACCTGCTCGCCGAACTGCGGCAGTCGCGCCTTCCGGCCGCCGAGAGTACCGCGGATTCGGCGACAATGCAGCCGGACGCTTCCGATCTCGAGTTGCGTGAGGCGCTG
>SLST01000144.1 GCA_007130265.1 Spirochaetales bacterium | reverse complement strand
TACGGCATCCCCGCGGACCGGGTGATTCCCCGGTCGGACCAGTTCGCGATCGTGTTGAAGCCCCACTCCCGGAGCCGGCTCGCCGTCAGACCTTCCCACGCCGGACGCCACTCGTTCCCGAATGCGCGGATCAGGTTCGCGATACCGAAGTCGAAGAACTCGGCCCCGTGCCTCGCACGGTACAACCAGGCGTCGGCATACTCCCCCTCTTTCGGCGGGAGCCAGCTGAAGAGCTTCTCAATGCCTTCCACCGGACACGAGATCTCCGGCTGCACGCAGTCGGGACCCGTCGAAAAGAACGGCGCGCCGGCCGGGTCGACGAGCCACCAACGTCTGCCGTCGTGGTGCGTACGGAAGAACCCGGTCGCCTCGAGCGACTGGCCCGTCCACCCACCGTACGGGTTACGCGCCGGGAACGACGCGTCGGCACGCGGTGATCCGGCGCGTGATTCATGCTCGCTCCGCAGGTACGATACGAGCTCCTCTACCGACTTCGTCTTGCCCGGCCATTCCCGTTTCGTGTACTGCCCCATCTCGTCGACCAGTTTTACGTTGGGCAGCGGGTAGTCGGGTTCCTCATCCATCATGCGAAGACCCGCGATCGACAGGCGCTGCCCGGCGTGGCACGGCATGACGCCGAGCTCGAGCCGGACGATCTGTCCGGGGTCGAGTCGCTCGCCGACCACGACCGTCTTGAGCTTCCCCGGGGTCCGGGGCATGAACATCGTCTGGGAGTCGAGCGCCTGAAGCGGGAGCGAGAGACGAGTCGGTAGACCCGGCATCAACCCCATCGTGATGTGCATGTCGTGGCGTTTCGCCGGATCTCCGCCGGATGCTCCGTCGGCTGCCCAGAGCCGGAACACGACCCCGAGTGTCCACTCTTCGTGATCGAGCGCGTCGAAGACGAGGTAGCGGGATGCCGACCAGTCGACCCCGCCAACCTTTCCGGGAGGGCCGGTGAACACCACGTGCCCGCCATCTTCCGGTGCGGTCAGCGTAACCGTCTCCTCGTGCCGTTCGATTTCGCAGCCTTCGGGCACGCCTTTCGTCCAATCCAGTTGCCTTGTCATTTGTCCTCCAGTACGAGCGCACTTTGCGTCAACGTTGACATTGTGCCCGAGAAGTGTTCCACTGGGAAGACCGATCGAGGAGGATTCTCATGCGAATTGGTGTGGACTACTACCCCGAGCACTGGCCGCGCGAGCGCTGGAAGACCGACGCCGAGTTGATGCAGGCGGCCGGGATCTCGATCGTCCGGGTGGCGGAGTTCGCGTGGTCGCGCATGGAGCGCGAGCCGGGGAGGATCGATTTCTCCTGGCTCGACGAGGCCGTACGCGTGCTCAACGAGCACGACATCGGCGTGGTGATGGGAACCCCAACCGCGACGCCGCCAAAGTGGCTCGCCGACGCTGCCCAGGCAGCCGGAGAACCCATCTACCAGGTCGACCGGGAGGGACGCCCCCGGGCATTCGGGACGCGCCGCCACTACTGCCACAACAGCCCTCGCTACCAGGCCCAAAGCCGACGCATCGTGGCCGCCCAGGCGAAGCACTACGCAGGTCACGACGGCATCATCGCCTGGCAGATCGACAACGAGTTCGGATGCCACGACACGACGCTCTGCTACTGCGACCGCTGCCGCACCGCGTTCGCCGCCTGGCTCGAGGCTCGCTACGGCACGATTCACGCGGTCAACGAGGCGTGGGGTACCGCCTTCTGGAGCCAGGAGTACCGCGGCTTCGACGAGATCATCGCGCCGGCGTTCACCGCCGTCGAACAGCCGGGCCGTCACACGCACAATCCCGGCCTCCTCCTCGACTACCAGCGCTTCGCTTCCGACTCGATCGTCGGCTATCAGAAGCAGCAGATCGACGTGATACGCGAATACGCTTCGGCCCCCATCACGCACAATTTCATGGGACACTTCGCCGACATCGATTACTACGACCTCGCCGCCGACCTCGATTTCGTCTCGTGGGATAACTATCCCGCCAACCAGTGGGGACGCTCGCAGGCCGGATCCACCTCGATGGCGCACGACATCACCCGTGGGACGAAGGCCGCGAACTACTGGGTGATGGAGCAGCTCTCGGGTCCGTGCGGTTGGGCGGTGCTCGGCCCCACGCCGGCGCCGGGACAGATACGGCTGTGGACCTGGCAGGGAATCGCCCACGGCGCGGATGCGATCGTCTACTTTCGCTGGCGCGCTGCGCGATTCGGTACCGAGCAGTACTGGTACGGCGTCCTCGACCACGACGGCACGCCGCGTCGCCGCTACGACGAGATCGCCGGCGTGGGGAAGGAGCTCGCCGCGCTCTCGAGTACGCTCGACGGTACCGGTGTCCCGGCGGACGTTCTGCTCGTGCGCAGCTTCGACAACCTGTGGAGCCAGCGGTTTCAGCCGCACGCCGACGGGCTCTCCTACGAGCAGGAGCTGCAGGCCTGGTACGATGCGCTCTCCTCCTGCGGCGCTCAGATGGACGTCGGCGCGATTCCGGAGGACCTCTCATCCTACTCGCTCGTGGTGGCGCCGCTTCTGAACCTCACGACACCGGCGATGGAGCGGGCGCTTGCCGACTACGCGCACTCCGGTGGAACGCTCGTGCTGACCTTCCGGAGCGGGACGAGGGAGTGGAACAACACGATGCGCGACACCGCGATCCCCGGACCGTTCGCGGAGCTTGCCGGGATCACGGTCGAGGAGTTCGACGCGCTCGGTGGGGTTCGGGAGGCGTCCGTCACGGGCGATGGGCTCGCCGGAAGCGCACGACTCTGGATGGACGTGATCGAGCCGCGGTCGCCGGACGTCGAGACTCTGGCCTCCTACGGGGGGCACCATGCAGCCGGACGCGCGGCGATCACCCGGCGCGCCGCGGGGAAGGGGAGTGTCGTCTACCTTGGGTGTGACCTCGACGCGGCGGCGCGTGCGACGCTCGCGGCCCGGATCGCCGGAGACGCCGGCGTGTACCGCATCCGCGGGCGGCTCGTCGAGGAGGCGGCGCCGGCGGTCGAGGCGCGCCTGCGTTCGCGCGACGGATTCGCCGGACGCGCGGCGCTCTTCCTCATGAATCACAGCGAGACCGAAGCGACCGTACGCCTCTGTGCTCCGGCACGAGATCCCCTGACGGACGAGCGCCTGCGCGAGCTGACGCTCGAACCGTGGGGCGTGAGCGTCGTGGAGGTAGCGCTATGAAGCCTGGTGCGTGGGTCCCACGTCGGCTACCTCGCGCCGGCGATCGCCTCGCCGATCTCGCGCATCAGCTCAGCCCAGTCGTCGCCGAGGTCGGTGACCGCAACCGTCCGCGCGCCGATCGCGCGGGCGACTGCGCGTGAGGCGACATCGTCGTACTCAGGCTGGGTGAAAACCACCTCGACCCCTGCCTCGAGCGCGAGCTCGATCGTTCTCTCGAGCTGCCGCGGACTCGGTTCCCGGCCGCCGGCTTCGACCGCGAGCTGCGTGATCTCGAAGTGGTCGGTAAAATAGCCGAAGGCCGGATGGTAGACGAGGATCGTCCTCCCGCGCATGGGCTCGAGAAGCCTGGCGAGATCGCGCTCGACCTCGTCTACCGTTGCGAGAAAGCTTTCGTAGCCCCGCCGGAACTCCGCTTCCCACTCCGGGCGCGCCGCGATGAAGGCATCGCGGATCGTCTGCGCCTGGTGGCGTACTTCATCCGGTCCGAGCCAGATATGCGGGTCTCCCGGCTCGTTGTCATGGCTGTGTGGGACCGACGGGTCGTGGTAGTGCGCCTCGAGCTCGCGCAGCTCGATCCCTTCGGTCAGGTCGACGACGCGCACTCCGCGCGCCGAGCGCTCGAGCGTCCCGACGATTCGCGCCTCGTACTCGAGGCCCGTGGTGAACAGCAGTTCCGCCGCCGCGAGCCGTTCGATCTCCCGCGGGCTCGGGTCGTACGTGTGCGCGTCCTGCCCGGGACCGATCAGCACGCCTACCTCAACGTGGTCCCCGCCGATGCGCTCCATGATGTCCGCCTGCGGCATCACACTCGCGTAGACTGCGATGGGCCCGGTGCGCGGTTCCGATTCGGCCGCAGCCCCCGCGGCAGCCGGAATGGCTGCCACGAGCGCGAACAGCAGAAGCAGTCCGGTGCGGGGCAAACGCCGCGTTTCTGCTCCCCGGGTTCGCCTGGATACCATCAGTGCATCACCCCGTCGGTAACCATCGCCGCGATCGAGGTGATCGTCCCGTCGATCTCGACGTGGATCTCATCCTCGATCTCCCCGTGGTCGAGGTCGATCACGAGTATGTGGTTGCTCGCCGGGTCGCTCACGTAGGCGACTCGCCGACCGAGCGTGAGCGCGGGAAGCGGCGTCCCTGAGGCGGCATCCGGATCACGCGGCGCGACGGCGGCGATCGTCGCCTCGACTTCGAAGGTGTCCGAGTCGAGCACGTAGACGTAGCCGTCCTGACCGAGCACGACGACGTAGTGGCCGGACCGGTCTATCCCGAACCGCCAGGGTGCCGCCGGCAGCGCGTGCGGGGTGCTCGTCATCGCGTCCGGGTC
>SLST01000413.1 GCA_007130265.1 Spirochaetales bacterium | reverse complement strand
TGGACTCCGACGGGTTCATAGGCGAGCTCATCCCGCTCTGGATCGAGACGGGGATCAACGCCTGCGACCCGATCGAAGTCGCCGCGCACAACGACATCGTCGCCTTCCGCGCGCAGTTCGGACAGCGGATGGCCTTCAAGGGCGGCGTGGACAAGCGCCGGATGGCCCAAGGCGGGGCGGCTCTCACCGCAGAGTTGCAGCGGCTCGAGCCGGTCGTGCGATCGGGCGGCTACATCCCCTCGTGCGATCACGGGATTCCCGCCGACGTCTCGTGGCCGAACTACGTGGAGTACCTCCGGGGCCTCGCGCGCATGACCGGGTGGCTGTAGCGGAGCCGACGCGAAAGTGGCGACGCACAGGAGGCGACGCGCCCCGCAGTCCGCGCTCACCGATCAACCACCCTGATGACGGCGCGGTGGCCGTGGGCTCGGCCAAGGCGGGCATCACAGGTGACCAGCGGTGCGCCGAAGGCTTCCGCGAGCGCGATGTACGCTGCGTCGTACGCGCTCACCGAGGTGCGAAGCTCCCAGATCCGTTCGGTGAGCTCTTCGTGACCGTAGCGCTCGAGCGGCAGATCGGCGAGATCGGCCACTGCGATCGCGGCGCGCGTCCCGGTCACCTGCCGGCTTCGAACGAAGCGCCGCAGCACCTGGCAGACCTCCACGTCGAGCAGGTGCGGCACGCAGATGGTCTGCGCCGGCGCGAGCAGAAGCTCCCGACAGGTCGCCGCGAGCGGGGTGTTGAGCAGTATCTCGATGATGGCTGAGGCGTCGGCTACGATCACCGAGAGTCCCGCTCCGCCCTGACCGCCTGCGCCGGCGATTCGCGAAGCACGAGCGGCTTCCGTTTCCCGAGTCGAGCGCTGAGCTCCGCCGGCGTCGGTCGTTCGGCGATTCGTCTCATCTCGCGCAGCAGGTAGTCGGACAGCGAGAGGCCCTCGAGCGCGGCGCGGGACTTGAGCACGGCATGGATGTCGTCAGGCACATTGCGGATCTGAACCATCTTCATGCTTATAACATGCATGCATGTGATTCACATGTCAACGCCGCCGACGCGGTTCCGGAGTGAAGGCCGGCGCGACAGAGGCGACGCGCGCCGCGGAGTAGGCTATACTGCCCACAGGTACGGGAGGCGCCGTGGAGTGGATTGGGATTGAGACGGAATCCACCACGATGGCGCTCCTCCCTATCGCGGGTTGGGAACGGAGGAATACCATGGTATGTGACAGCATCGCGAACGCATCGCTCTACGAAGGGCTCGGGGCTCGAATCGCGGCGGGGCTCGCCTTTCTCGCGCAGGATCATGGCGAGTTCGGCGAGCAGACGGTAGAGATCGACGGTCGGGACGTCTACGCGATGTTCCAGCCGACCGCGACCGAGCGCGAGACCGGCCGCCTCTACGAGGCTCACCGCAGCTATATCGACATCCAGTACCTTGTCTCCGGGGAGGAGCTGATCCGGGTAGCCGACGTCGGTACCCTGGAAGAAACCACCCCCTACGATTCCGACCGCGACGTCGCATTCTACGCGCTCGCCGCCGGAACCGACCTGCGACTGCGCCCGGGCGACTTCGCAATCCTCTACCCGCACGACGCGCACCTTCCCAAGCTCGCGGCGGGCACCCCGGCGCCGCTGCAGAAGATCGTCGTGAAGGTGCGGGTCTAAGGTCTCGGCTGCCGGCCAGGCGGAATCGCCGCAGATGCACCCCAAGCGACTCTCGGCGCTTGTCGCCGTCGTCGAACTCACCTGTCTCGATACTTCCGCTTGACATCACTGATGCGAGTCGGGGGTATCAGGCGTGATCCGTTCCTTCGCGTCCAAGCCAACCGCAGATATCAGGAGCGGCAGGCAATCCCGGAGTCTTCCGCCGGACATCCAGGAACGTGTTCGGCGCAAACTCAGGATGCTGAACAGGCAGGAGCGCTGCGGGACCTTCGCCTGCCGCCAAACAATCGGCTGGAGAAGCTCAGTGCCAGCCGCACCGGTCAGCTCAGCGTCCGAGTTAATGATCAATGACGTATCTGCTTTCGGTGGGACGATGGCAATGTGTACGATGCGGAGGTAGTGGACTACCACTGAGAGGTGAGGGCATGAAGCGGCTACGAAACACTCATCCTGGCGAGATTCTGAAGCAAGAGTTCCTTGATCCAATGGGAATAGGCGCCTACCGGCTTGCGAAGGCGACAGGGCTACCACAGACGCGCATTTCAGACATTGTTCATGAACGCCGGCGTATCACTGCGGATACTGCCCTTCGATTCGCCAAGTTCTTTGGCACAACTGCACGACTCTGGATGGGGCTTCAGGACGACTACGACCTGGAAGAACAGGAACAGAACATTGGACGGGACCTGGAATCGATCGTAGGCATGAAGTAGGCGGCCTACCATACCAGGACACGGACAGCGCTGCGGTGACCGCACGACATCGTCCTGGAGCAGAAGCCGTTCTTTACCATTGCGATGAACAGACGCCTCCGAGTTCAGTATCACCGTCGGTCCCTCACGAGCTTTTGTCCCTCCGCTCGGCTCTGCTCAAGACGTCCGTTGAGCACCTCCATGCAGATTGGTAAGACCCGCCTCCGCCGCAGCGTAACCCGGGCATCGCGATCCGGCCGCCTCCACCACGATCGCGTGACTGGTGTGTACTGTAAGAGTCATGCCGACGCGAGTGTCTGCCTCCGACTTCCTCGAGTGGCTCGAGCCGGGCAAACAGGCCGATCTCATCGACGGGGAGGTCTTCATGCACTCACCGGTTGTACCGGCTCGAGGGCGAAGAGCTCGTCGAGTATGCCGATGGGGCCGTGGAGCGCATCGACTCACAGGTTCTCGGCGGATTCTTCCTCCGTCGCGCCTGGCTCGACCCGGCGGCGCTCCCGCGGATCGACAACGCGATGCGAGAGATTGGAGCGTAGGCGGGTCGACCGCCTCGCTACAGGTCTCGGTCAGGCTGCCCGGAAGGGATCGACGATTCTGACCGTATCGATAACCTGATCGTGCTGCATGTCCTCGGAGTAGAGTGTAGCGCAGCCGCCTTGAATCGCGGCGGAGACGATGAGAGAGTCGTAGAAGCCGTAGCCGTACCGGGCCCGTACCTCGAGCGCGCGTGTGAGTAAGTCTTCGGACGGATAGACCGACCACATGGGCTTCAGCGTCGTACGGAAGTACCGCACCGCATCGTCGTGGCGAACCGGCCGCTCCATCTTCGTCGTGATAACGTTCAGCACCTCCTGCACGACCTGGTGGCTGATCACGCCGGTGACGTCGCGAAGCGACCGCAGAATGAGTGCTTGTGCGATGCCGCGTTTTCGTTCGTCCGTTTCGTCGAAGGCGTAGACGAAGATATTCGAGTCCAGGAACTCACCGCTCATTCATCTCGTCCCGGGAGAACGTGCGGCCACCGGTACCGGCATACACACCGATTCGCTCCATCACTGACTGAGCCTCGCAGGCCCGGTCTTCACCGGCGGCGTACGCTTCGAGCCACCGACGAAACTCCTCGTTGAGCGTGCGATGCGAAGCGCGCGCCTTCCTACGAGCCGCCTCGATGAGCCGTTCGTCCGCACTGAGGGTAATATTCTTCACGCATTCAGTGTACACGACGATCGTGTTCCCGGCAAGCTATTGGGGGCTCGATCTCCCGGCAGCATATCCGCTCCCGCTTCCACGTATAGGTCACCGCGAGCTTCGTTCCCGACGCGACGATCGCCGGGTAGCTGAACTCGTTCGCCCGGTGAGCGCGGTCGAGTTTGACCCTCGATTCGTCCGCGGGCGGGTCCTCGTCCTCGAGCACGAGCTCCTCACCCCATCGCTCGCCGTTGTCGCGGGAAAACGTAACGACGAGCGGCGTGCGCTTGCCCCAGTCGGCGGGGACCGGGTTGAGACAGAGCGCGAGCGTCCCGCAGGCCATCTGAGCGAGGTCTATCCCGCTGTTGTTGTTCGGCAGGCCGGTCTCGTACGCGGGGCACCAGGAGCGCCCGCCGTCGGACGAATCGCTTCGGTAGACGAATCCGGCGGTGCTTCGTAGCAGCATGTGAAGGCGCCCCGGCGCGGACTCCCACAGCGTCGGCTGGATCACTCCCTTCCCGGTGAACGCTGCATGGTCGAGCGGCACCGGCCCGCCGAGCTCCCAGCTCCGTCCGCTGTCCCCGCTGATCGTGACCGCCGCATCCCAGGTCGTCTCGGTCTCACGCGACGTCGGGGCAACCCAGGATCCGTCCCAGAGGATGACCGGCTTGTTCTTCACCGGGCCGACGGGATATCCCCCCGCCTGCGGCGGCTCGACCGGTTCGCTCCAGGTCTCGCCATCGTCGGCGCTTCTCATGAAGCGCGTGCGCCAGTCGCGGCAGTTCGGGCCCACCTTGTAGAAGAGGTGTGCCATCCCGTCCGGTGCCGCCGCGAGCACCGGGTTCCAGTGGGGAACACCGTCTTCGTCCGCGACGATGCGCGGGGGCGCCCATTGTCCGTCGCCTGACCGCGCAGAGAGCCAGATCGCCACATCGCCGTGGCCCTCGTACGAACCGG
>SLST01000482.1 GCA_007130265.1 Spirochaetales bacterium | reverse complement strand
CCTTGCCGGTCTCCTGCTATCAGATCTCAGAGATCGCCACGACCCTCGATCCGACAGGCTCCATCATACCGATGAGACGGGCCGCCCGATTTGCGATCCGAAGGCGTTGTAGCGGATCGTCCTTCTCGGCTGCTCGAGAGGAATGCTTCCATCGCGGCAGTTCGAAAAGCGCACCGCACCAATATCGTCTCCATAGCACTCGGCGGTGATGTGCATCCGGACCACGCGACGGTCGCACGATTCGTCACCGTCCACGTCTGGCGCTGCGAGGAGTGTTTCGGGATGTGTTCTGATAGCGGCTCAGGGAGATCTGATCGGAGCCGAGCCGTTCGCTTTGGACGGATGCAGAATCGCCTCCATGCAGCCAAGAAGCATCCGGGTACGCATGCTGAATCACGAAAGAACGCGGGGAAGCTCGAGCAACGTCTGGCAGCAATGTTGGATGAGCACTGCGCCCACGATAATGGCGACAGTCAGGATGATCGTGATCCTTGCGAACCGCCACGCGGGACCGCATGATCCCAGTCACAGATCGATCGCATCAAGGAGTGCTTCAGCGATCAGGATCCGCGCAAAGGTACCCGAGGCAAAGAGGTGAAGAGTATCGTCACCGACAGCGAAAGCGCGAAGCTCGAGTCCGGCAGCGGTTTCATCCAGAGATACAGTGCGATGACTCTGGTGGACGCGAAGCACCAGATCATCGTTCACGCCGAGTCGATCGGACAGATCAACGAAGCGCCCGTGCCGCCTAACGACCGAAATACCCGTGACGTCGGCAAGGCACCCGCATGGGGGCTTGAGGCCTCAGACAAGGGACGCGTACCGAAGACGAACGAGGTCTTGTACATGGTGGGAATACCGGCCGACACGGATAACATGTGGCATATCCATGTTTCCTGTGCTCGCCCAAAGCAGCCCTCCTGAAGACTTCGCGCAGCCCATCAGTCGCTCAGGCGAGGATCAGGGAAGCGGCGCGCGACGCAGGGACGCCACCGCGACGTAGGGGAAACGGCGCGTCGACCGACCGGCGTGTCGAGCCTCTGCGCCTTCATGCCGCCGAAGGAGACGTCAGGAGACCATGATCTGGTGGACGACGCGACCCTCGCTCTGTGCGGGTTCCGGGTAGCCGAGTGCTCGGGCAAGGGTTGGCGCGAGATCCCAGAGCCACATGGGCCCGGTGTGGACACGGTTCTGGTCAAATCCCGGCCCAGATACCACGCACAGCGAGCGGATGTCTCCCGTCTCGCTAAGCGCCGTCGGGATCTGGCAGGCGTGCACACCGCCGATGTGTCCTCCGACGCGCCCACCCCGTATACCGTAGATCACGTCTCCGGTGCGATCCCCGCCCAGTCCGATGAACCCGGCCTCATCGTGTCGTACGGCGAACGCAACGGGCGAGACTGAATCCATCTTCGCGCAGAGGAGAGCTGAAATGGTCTTCTCCACTACCGCGGAGTACTGATCGGGCGCGACGATTCCACCCGGCTCTCGGCCTTTCAGATTGACGTACACGTGGCAGGTGCTTACCGGGTAGACCTGCGACCTCGCGTAGTCGACGCGACGACGACCGTCGGTTGTTCTCTCGGTGACCAGGAGTCCTGCCTCTTCGAGCACGGAGTGTGGATCGAACAGACTCGTGTAGCCGACCGATCCGTGATCGGATACGACCATCACGGTGGTTGATGTGCCGGTCCGCTCGATCGCTTTCGCGAGGAACCAGTCGGCAAGCTCGTACGCCCGGTGATACAGGTTGATTACTGCTTCCCGCTCTGCAGCGGCAACCGGTTGCAGCCCTTCGACAACATTCCGGAAGGCGTGATTCATCGAGTCGAGATACACTGAGTAGATGATTGCGATATGAGGAGCTGCCATGTGGAGTCCCGCGTCCATTGCTTTCAGCTGCCACTCGAAGTTGTGTAGCTCAGCCTCGAGATAGGCCTCCATCGTCTCTGGCGATGCGAGAAGGTTCGAGTGTCCGTGGTTCGCAGGGACGAGCGGAATCTCGTCCAACCGCTTCGCAAACTCCACAGGCGACGCGAACTCGGACGCAGGCCCCGTCTCAGAGATGTACAGCCTCAGGCGCTTCGTGACCGGATCGGCATCGAACAGTCTTGCCCGGAACCAGACACGGACCTTGGTCCCGTTCGTTCGTTCGAGGGTTCGGGCGAACGGTTCGGTCCACCGACCCGCGACGGTGCCGATGCGTTGTGAGTCCAGAACGATCTCTATCCGGTCCTTCTCGACGAGGACGTCCCAGTCCACGGGATGGAAGCCGTTCGGCAGGGATTGGAGCCTGGCACGCCCCGAATGCGCACCCGTCTGGAGTGTGCGGTCGGTAGAGGCGAACTCCGACGGTTGCCACTGACCGCTCCCCGGTGTCGCCGCGATCCACGATACGGTCTCCGGCTCCGCGCCAGTGTCCGCGAAGATCGACGGTATTACGGGATCCGAAGGTACCGTGGGCTTCTCCGGGCTGGAAGCCTTGATGGCAGCGCAGGCCGCACCTGCCACCTGGTAGACATGCGGCGACTTAGCCGGTCCTGAGGCCGGGAGCTGCATGATGAGGCTCCGCTTGCCGGCCCGGGCGGCGGCTTCCCAGAAACGTTCCGCCTTGATGTTCTGCGAGTGGTATGCCGAGATAACCTTGCCTGCCGGCATCCCCGGTAGACGAAAGTCCTGACACGTCGCTCCGTGAGTTGCCGGCGTCGCACCGGTTGCGAAAGATGACCAGCACGTTGGAGTGATAGTGGGGAAGGGTGGCCGACAGTCGGTCATCCACACGCCGCCTTCCCTGAGCGCTTTGAATGCAGGTAGTCGGCCCTTGTCGATGAGAGAACTGACCACAGACGGGACGGCACCATCCAGCGCGATCACCAGCAGCTCAAGATCCTTTGGCATTGTCTGACCTCCCTGCACGACCGCCGTTGGCCGTGGCGACAACATACCCGGTTGGGTCGGAGTCGTCTACACGATCTGGCGGTCGCCAGCGAGGCTCCAGATCCCAGAGCTCCTCGCGACCGACGACTGCAGCGACAGCACCGATCTCGATGGCCTCCGGTACTTCGGCAAGACTGCGGATCAGACCGCCAGCGATGGCCGGAGTTTCCATCATGGCCATGAGATCGTCTACCACCTGTGGCATAGGACCAGTGTCGCGGTTGCCAGCGCGGATGCGTCCTTTCTCGTGGTTGTCCACTGCTGTTCCAGGGACATCTGCTCGCCTATCCACGTGGATAGGTACACCGATCAGCAATCCCGACGGAAGTCAGTGTAGCCCACATTGAGTAGACCCCGACCGAGTGAGGTTCTTCGGCCACGGTTCTTCCGGTGGTACGTGTTTCATCTGGTCGATTGATCTTTTTGTAGTGCGAGGCCTGGATCTGACGATGATAGAATGGAGACCAATGCAGGTGTTACCTGTGTGCAGATGGCATAGGCACGATCTCGTGCGGAAAAAGGGAGACAGAGATGCGAAGGACGATTCTTCTGGCTGTGCTGACATTGCTCAGTACAGGAATGGTGTACGCCGGGGCACAGAGCGAACAGGGCGCCGGGGCGAGCGTCGTCGTGAACCCACCCGGCACAATGCCTATCGTGGATGAGTTGATCACGATCGATGTGATGACTCTCTACGGCGCCGTAGAGAGTGACGGGAACTACCAGGGCGCGGAGTTCACCGCTTGGTACGAGGATCTCACGAATGTTCGGATGAACTTCGTTGATATAGTCGAGAGTCAGTCATGGTCGGAGCGTCTGAACCTGGTGCTCGCGAGTGGCGACCTGCCCGACACGATCATGAACCAACATGCGTTCTCCAGCGGTCAGACTGTGTTCCAGAACGGCATATTCGGCAACTTCATCCCGGTCGACGATCTGATTGAAGACTGGATGCCCGGGCTGGCGGCCACGCTTGAGGAATACCCGCAATACGCGGCACAACTTGTGATGCCGGACGGCAAGAGGTACTCCTTCCCCTCACTCGAGGCGACTTGCTACCACTGTATGATGAGCTACAAGATGTGGATCTACGAACCGTGGCTCGAAGCACTGGGAATCGATCGTCCTGAGACAACGGACGAGTTCTACGAGATGCTCGTTGCTTTCAGGGATGACGATCCGAACGGAACCGGACGCGCGGATACCATACCGCTGGTCGGTGCCGCGTCCGGGGCGTGGAATGCAGGTCCCTTGATGCCGTTCATCCTGAACTCGTTCATCTACACTGATCCGGCGAGTTTCCTGAAGCGGACCGGTAACGACGTGCAGTTCGTCGCGAATACTACCGAGTGGCGAGAAGGCGTGCGCTACGTAGCTCGCCTCTACAGGGAAGGGCTGCTGCTGCCCGACTCGTTCACCCAGGATGCAACACAGCTTCGGTCGGCCGTCGAGAACCCGGGGCCCGCATTGGTCGGCGCAGTGCCGGCCGGCTGGTATGGTGTCTTCTCGATCAACAGCTGGGAGGGCAGCGGCCGGTTCGCGGACTTCCATATGCTGTCTCCTCTCCAAGGTCCGACGGGACTGCGCCAGACGACTTTCATGCCTCCGGCGGTGCAACATCACACTGTCATCACGCGTGATGCAAGGCATCCCGAGGTGATTGCTCGTCTCAACGATTGGTTCTATGAGTCGCTGGAGAATCGGGAGATTGGTCAGAACTTCGCTTTCGCGGGAGTCGACTACCGATGGCTTACCGCTGACGAGCGTGCTTCGGGCGAATTGGTTTCAACCGACTTCTCAATCGCCGACTTCGTGCTGCTGCGTGAGCAGACCTATGGAGAGGACCGCTCATGGGCCGGTTGGCGGAGACTCGCTCCGAGATTTGCTCCCGGAGGCGGAAACGCCATGCCGCCTGAGTGGCGAACTGATCCTACCAAGCAGGGTTGGCGGAATGCGCAGGGAACACGCGAATACTATGAGCCATTCAAGGCAGATCACTCGCTCCCGCCAGGCCTCATCGTCGCAGATGATCTGCAGGACGAGCTCACGGACCTGCGACAGCTGCTGATCGGGGCCGCCGGGGCGCCCGGTCTTGTACAACAGTTCTATGCAGAGTTCGTAACCGGATCGCGCGACATCAACAACGACGCGCAGTGGCGAGCGTACGTCAACGAACTCAACCGTGCCGGTGTCGACCGGTACGTGGAGATCATCCGCGGAACCTTGGCCGCGGCAGGACGATAGTTATGATGCGCGGCCCCGCTACCGGGGCCGCGTTCTCACCTTCCGAGCAAACGCAGTGCAGCTCACCGCCCACTCACGGTCACAGATCGACACTGACACGAAGGCCCGCCTGCGGCGCAGCGCGACAGTGAGCTTTTCTAGTCGGTTGTGCCATCCATGAGAAAGCACGCCACCTTGTGTCCGGGGGTCGTGTCTTTGAACTCCGGCTCTTCGATCCTGCATCGTCTGCCGGCGAAGCGGCAGCGCGGTGCGAAGTGACAGCCTGGCGGCGGGTCGATCGGGCTGGGAACCTCACCCTCGAGCGTAATGGGCTGCACACCCGTGTCTTCCCACGGCGCCTTCGGGACGGCAGAGAGTAGCGCCTGTGAGTACGGGTGCCGGGGATCCGCGAAGAAGTCGTCGGTAGGCGCTTGTTCGACGAGCTTGCCAAGATACATGACCGCGACCTCGTCGCTGATGTACCGGACGACCCTCAAGTCGTGCGAGATGAACAGGAACGTCAGCGATAGTTCCTCCCGAAGCCGTTTGAGAAGGTTGATCACCTGGGCCTGGATCGAGATATCGAGCGCGGACACCGGCTCGTCGGCTACGAGGAAGCTAGGCGAGGTGGCCAGGGCGCGAGCGACGCCTACGCGTTGCCGCTGCCCGCCCGAGAACTCGTGCGGATACCGGTTGATGTAGGACGGGTTCAACCCGACCGTCCGCAGCAGAGTCTCCACCTTCTTCTGGATCTCTGCTTTCGACAGCGTGCTGTGGAGCATCAACGGTTCGCCGATCGTGTAGCCAATCGAGCGGCGGGGGTCGAGTGAGGCGTACGGGTCCTGGAAGATGATCTGGGCGCGCTCGCGAAACTCTCGCAGCTCAGCCCGATTCTTCTCAGTGATGTCGACGCCGTCGAAGAGGATACTCCCCGAGGTGGGCTTGTAGAGCTTCAGCACCGCTCGCGCGATCGTCGATTTACCACACCCCGACTCTCCGACCAAGCCGAGCGTGCGACCGCTCGCGATGCCGAACTGAACTCCGTCCACCGCCTTGATCTGGCTTCGAGGCGACCACGGGTACCACTGTCTGCGGCGACCCGAGAAATGCATCTTCAGCCCATCTACCCACAAGAGCGGGGTGGTGTCCGCGAAGCTCATGTAGCGTCCATCCCTTCTTCACGCCGGAAACAGGCGCATCGGTGTTGGGGCTCCGTCTCAAGCAGCTGCGGTGAGGCCTGTTTGCACCGATCGTTGGCCTCTTTGCATCTGGGCCAGAAGAAGCACCCGGGCGGCAGCTCAACGAGGTCAGGTGGAAGCCCTGGAATCGTGTTGAGAATGCCGGTTCGATCCGTCGTGAAATCGAGCGAGGAGCTGAGCAGACCTATCGTGTACGGGTGCTGTGGGTTCCGGAAGACCCGCTCTGTTGGCCCCGACTCGACGATCCGTCCAGCGTACATCACCACAACACGGTCGCAGACCTCTGCCACCACCCCAACGTCGTGGGTGACGAGGATTACTCCTGCGTTCGACTCGTGCTTCAGCCGTTTCATCAGGCCGAGGATCTGCCGTTGTATCGTCACGTCGAGGGCGGTGGTGGGCTCGTCAGCCAGCAACAGCGACGGATTGCACGACAACGCCATGGCGATCATCACCCGTTGTCGCATACCGCCGGAGAACTGGAACGAGTAGTCCCTGAGCCGCTCCCGGGGCGATGGGATCCCAACGAGGCCGAGCAGGCGAACTGCCTCCTCCATCGCCTGCGGGCGCGACATGCCCAGATGAGCGCGAAGCGGTTCGCACAGCTGCTCTCCCACTCTCATTGTGGGATCGAGCGCCGACAGGGCGTCCTGGAAGATCATCGCGACCTCAGAGCCGCGCTTCCTTCGCATCTGATTCTCCGGCAATCTGACCAGGTCAGTACCATTGACGGTGATCGATCCACCGGCAATCCTGCCGGCCTTTGGCAGCAAGCGGATGATCGAGAGCGCGGTCGTTGTCTTTCCGCAGCCGGACTCCCCAACAAGCCCGACCATCTCACCCCTGCGGACAGTGAAGGAAACCTTGTCAACCGCGTACACTTCGCCGTCGTTCGTGGAGAATCGCGTGCTGAGATCGGTCACTTGCAGTACGGTGTCTGACATCTGTCCCTCATGGAGTAGCTCTCGTCCCTACCGATCCCGAACACGGGGATTGAGCGCATCGTTCAGTGCGTCGCCGACGAAGATGAACGAGATCACGGTGACCGCCAGAACGAGTCCCGGCATCGCCACTAGATGCGGCTCCAGGCGCCACGACGCCATACCTGCGAATATCATCTGCCCCAGGCTCGCGCCCGGCGGGCGGATGCCGATGCCGAGAAAGCTCAGGGACGATTCGGCGAGCATCGCGAAACCGAATCCCGTGGTCATCTGGACGATCACCTGTCCCAGTACATTGGGGACCAGATGCCGGGTGATGATCCACCAGTTGCTCGAACCGATCGCGCGCTGTGCCTCGATGAACTCCTTGTTGCGTATGGACAACACCTGTCCCCGGACCAGGCGCCCGAGTCCTGGCCACCACACGAGCGACAGGGCGCCGAAGACAACGACGTAGTCCAGGAACACAGAGTCCCGGAACACCGACAGCTGAGTGAGCTCGAAGAGGTTCGCCGTGAGTTGGGCGAACATGGGACGGCTCACGGCGCTGACAAAGGCCGCCAGCCAGAGGGCAGGGAAGTTCAACAGGGCATCCATGATCCAGACGATCACGTTGTCGACCCAGCCGCCGACGAGCGCGGCAGTTGCTCCGAGCATGACGCCGATGATCGTTGTGATGAGCGTAGTCGTGATAGCGACAAGCACGGCGGTCCGAACCCCCATGAGCACGCGACTGAAGAGATCACGCCCCACCGAATCCGTGCCCATGAAATGGTCCCATGACGGCCCTTCGCGCAATCTCTCCCAGTTCTGCTGCAGATAGTCGTGCGGTGCAATCAGCGGCGCGAAGAGGGCGATGATCAGTATGGCGCATGCAACGGCCAGACCGACCATGCCCGCCTTGTTCTTTGAGAACGTCCGCAAGGCATCCTGCCAGATGCTGCGCGTCCGACGCAGCTCGTAGTCGGTGGACTCTGGTTCGTCACTCGGCTGGACCTGCGGTGCTATCTCATCCCGGGTTCCATTCAGACGCCAGTCGCGCTTGCGGCGCCAGGCAGTCATGGATGAACCCGATCTCCGAGGTTCGTCCCTCGGCACCCCTGTCGCCCTACTCTTCATGCTCCAGCTTCCTTCACGCAGTAATCCGCACGCGGGGATCGAGAAAACCGTAGAGAACATCCACGATGAGATTCATGAGCATCACGATCAACCCGCTCACGAGCGTGGTCGCGGCGACGGTCTGGATGTCCCCTCCCTGGAACGCGGTAACGGCGATGCTCCCGAACCCGTTGATAGCGAAAACCGTCTCGATGAAGATAGAACCGGAGAGCATGCGGGCGGTGGCGATCCCCAGGATAGTCACGACCGGAATCATCGAGTTCTTGATCACGTGACGTCTGATGATGGTGCTCCACCCCAGGCCGCGAGCGCGTGCAGCGACGATGTACTCGTTGGAAAGAACGTCGATCACCGATGCACGGGTGAACCGAACGATTGCGAGCAGCGGGCCGGCCGCTAGGCAGAGTGCCGGTAGAATCGTCTGAACGGCAAACAGCCCGTGCCAGCCGAATCCCACCGTCGGCAGTATCTGCAACTGCGTCACGAGTATCACGAGTGCAAGAGGGGCCAGAACAAAGCCAGGGGTAGAAGACAGGACCGTTGCGATGAAGACGATCACGTAGTCAACGGGGGTGTTGCGCATCACGGCTGCAACGATACCAAGCGGTATACCAATCAGGATGACGGATACCATCGCGGCGAAGGCAAGCTGCATGGAAATGGGTAGTGCCCGAAGGATCATCCGCCCGATGTCCGGGCTGCCGGGCAGAATGTACGAGATCCCGAAATCACCGCGGATCGCCCCGCCCAGGAAGTTCCCGAACCGGACGAAGATGGGGTCGCTGAGGTTGAGCTTCTGCGCGAAGTCCTGGTAGATCTGCGGGTCGTAGACGTTGTCGTTGACTCGCAGCGTCAAGCTGAGGGCGAGATCCGCAGCTCCATACTGCCCGAGGAAAAACACGAACGAACTGACGATGATGAGTAGTGGCACCATCGCCGCGAGGCGTCGCAGAAGGTACTTGAGCAATCGTCCGATCCTCCGTCTTCCTCAGTCAAATCAGGAGCATGCGCCACGGCGGCGGAAGCTCCAGGGAGAGGCGGCGGCGTCCGGCACTGGCGCGCCGGCGCCGCTCCTCTGACGCGGGAGCGTCTGATCAGGGCTACTCCACGCGGACCCTCTCGATGTACAGCGGCATGCCCTGACCCGCATTCTGGTACCACTCGAATCCGGTGACGTGTGGCTTGATCAGGAAGTATGCTACGGGAACCGCGTAGTCGAGCGAGAATGCCACGTCGTTCAAGGTCTGTGGTCCAGACGCATTGACTCAGAGCATCGTCTCGTATACGAAGTCGCTGAGGACGAGCTGCGGATCATCGCCTGCCGCTACCACTACCAGGAAGTCTGATGGTCGTATGTACCACCAAGAAGGTTATGTCTAACCTGCCATCTCGCGCCGAAAGACGTCAGTGCTCCGCCAACAGCGACGGCACTGGTATGCCAACCTAACCCGCGTTGCCCGGGCAAAGGACTACATGATCACCGACGCGACCTCAATCGTCTCGGTTGTCATTCCTGCCAAGGGTCTCACGAGCCTGCAGTCATCTGCGACGGCGACAGAGATGGCGGTCCGTGATCACTTCTCGCGTCGAGGCCGGACCCGTCTACCGGAAACGTACCTTGACCTCAATCTGGGTGAGGTCGTTCTGTCCAGGACTCAGAATGGCCGGGTATCGCTGAAGGTCTCAGGGTCGACCGCGTAGTGCACGTGGTAGATGCAGCCGCCTTCGCCGTAGCGTCCCTGGATGTCCTCGTTCAGATACGCATCGTCGATGCACACGTTCGTCGTCTCGAAGCAGGTTGACACACGGCTGCTGCCCCCGGCTCGCACGTCATTACTCGTCCTACCGCCGAGTATGAACCTCGATCATGGCGGGCGGACCGGGTTCCGGGTTCATCGGTACGATCGTGGCGGCACAGAACCGTCGTAACGCGACGAATAGCCGCTCCGCGCTGCGTCGCGAGGCGCTGCGGCTGGTGCTGCCGCTTCTGGCACGCGACCCCGCGATCGCTCGGATTCGACTCTCCGCGTCGGTCCTCCCAGGTCGTCGCATGCGCGCTGACTCCGATCCACCGCTTGGACTGAAGGCAGCGTAGCCAACCGCTCGGCTTGCATCTCACCCACCGTTAGCGAGACGAAGCGCGGTGCGCCTCCGTCACGCCAGCATGGACACGGAGCTACGCTCCTGGGGCTAGTCCCCTCGCAGACAGGACGCGAACGTCCGGCCTCCGCGCCAACGAGCTCGATCCAGGTCGAGATCGACCGCAGTGTGTCGCCGCATCGCTTCGGGCGGAGATCGCCCGTATCAGCTTGCCGGCGACCAACGCCTCAAAGCGCTGACAGCGAGGTGGATGGTGCAGAAGCGGTGCGGTATCTCGAACCCGAACAGCGGGGCCCCGAGCCCTCCACGAGGCGCCGCAACAGGCTCCGGTGGTACGGTCGAATCCGGTGCACCACGTAACTCGCTACTAGCACACAAATGCACTCGTGGACGTTGAGGATCCGATGGACATCGAGTTCGACATGCGTCTGGACATCCGCGCTGTACCAATCGGACGGGTCCGGCGACCGGTCGTCCACGGCCGGATGGCTCCCGTGCTGGATCGCCGCTTCCGGCCTACTCCACCGCCCTGAACAGGACGGTCTTCGTGTCCTGCAGGACGCCGCCCTCGTAGAGCAGGAATCCCATCCGGCAGCGCATGACGCCGGCGAGTGCACAGAGCCCCCCATCCTGCTCGAGCCGGTCGAAGGCGTCGCCCAGGTAGTACTCGTCGTCCGGCGTCGCGTCAGCGTCCCGACGGGTCCAGCGATAACCGCTCGAATAGGGATCTGCACCGTCCCACCGCAAGTCGTGATGAAGACTCGGGTTGTCGGGGAACGGCTCGTACACGATCGTGCGCGTACCGTTTGCGGCTGTCCAGCCGCCGAGCAGCACGATGGATCCATGCCGCTGCTCTTCCGGGCGCACCGGGAGCGAGAGGTGCGCCGTCCACGCGTCCATATTGCCGTCCTTTGCGACCGTTTCGCGCTATTCATCCCAGCTCATGTAGCCGGCGATCCCGCGAAGTCCCGTGAGGGCTCCGCTCGAGTCGAGGACGCGAAGCCCTGTCGATGAGACCCCTACGATGAGGTACCCGTGGAGTCCCCCCCTTCCGGTTGCGGAGGTGGTGAGGAGCGGCCGGGTTCCACCTTGTTCACCGCGGCATACTGCCCGCTTCCAAAGAGCTCGACGATGTCCCAGCCGAGCGTGATCGACTGCACGAAGTAAGTCATGGGGGCGCTTGGGATCAGGTCGGCGTCCCAGTAGTAACCTGCATACAGACCCTTGACTCCCGACTTGTCCATCACCCCGTTCGGCGGCACGCCTGTCGTATCGCGGAGCGTCTTCGCCAGCCCCGCGACGTGCCAGTTCGATAGGCGCACGTCCGGATTCCATGCGCGGTAGTTGTAGAGCATCGCGACCAAGGTCGGCACGCACCACTGCAGGCCGTCCTGCGAGTAGTACGGGGCCGGCGACAGGGCGAGGAACAACTGATCGGTCGACGGCATGATGTGCTGCAGTTCGAAGCTGCGTGCCACGTCGGACAAAGGCTCGTGGTTACCGCGCAGGCGTGCCGTCGCGTGCAGATCGGGTCTGGGCTCCGAGGCCGCCGGGCTCATGCGGTGTATACCCTGCGCGACCTGCGAAACGAGGACGAGGTTCTCCACGTCGATCATCCCGGACGGGACCCGCGGATCTGTGTAGGGCAGCTTGAGGGTCATGTCCTTCGTGACGGCGGCGCCGCCCAGATCCAGGATGAACCGCCGCGACACCCGAAAAATCGGTGCGTAGGGATTGGTTGGTGAGGTCCCCTCGTCGGTGATGACAACGGTGGTGTCCCTGGACAGCGCACCCGCTGGAATCGACAGCACAGCACCCTGCGGATGCGTGACGACACCGTCGTCCCGAGAGGAGATCACTTCCGAGACTGCCTCGCCCTCGAGTGGCAGAGCCGCGTGCCGGCAGGTGACGACCGTCAGAACCAGGAGAACGATCAGATGGAGTGCCCAGAGCCGCGCGGCCCAGGGATAACGACGACCCGTACGACGATCCATACCCGTACCTCCAGGATGCAGGCGGATGCGAAGACCCGTAACCGTCCGAAACCTCTGCTCACTCTGATTACACTCCCGTGCCCGGCGGCGCCGTGAGCCGCCGAGGAGCAGGCCGCCCTCGTTTTCCATCCTTCTCGCACCGTTGCCTGGACGATCGTCTGCGTCGTCTTCGGGCTCGACGATGCGAGTCCGGTGTCATCCGGGGCAGCAGCACGAGACCGCCTCGAACGCCGCGATTCGGCGGTCGGCACCCGTGACCGTACGGTGCTGCTGATCCAGAGCGGCGTCGATCCGTATGCAGGCCCGTGGGCGCGTGATCACTGTGGCGTACCTGGCGATCGTGAACCTCTGCGACCATCCGATCACCGCAGCGACTGATGCACGAAAGCGGGCTGGTTCGGGGTTGATGATCCGCCCGGCCTCGCCTTTTACCACGACCGGATTCTCGCGGTCGCGCTCACGCGCCTGCGGACAGAGTTCCGGGGGGAGCCGATCGTGTTCGAGTTCCTCCCGGAGAGGTTTGCGCTCCGGCAGGTGCAGTCGTTCGACGAGTTCGAGATGGACGTTGCCCATCGCGCCGCGCAGCTGCACCGCTTCGACCGGGAGCGCTACTACCAGATGCGCGCCGACGCCGCGGCTCGACGCCTTTCAGCTGAGAGCGGAGCACCGGCCGGGATGTCGCGACCGACGCTGGCCGCGATCGAGCAGGAGGCCATGGCGCGTCGGCTGTGAACGGGACACGACCGACTTCCGGATCTCCCGCGGTACAGGTCTACGCTCGATAGGGTACCGTGATCCTCATGGATGGAACCGGAAGTCCGTCTCGGGCCGTCGCATGATGTCACGCCACCGCAGCGAGAGCCGGTCCTCGCCCGACTCCGGACGCCAGATCAGCAGCACGTGGTTGTTGCCCCGCTCGAGCGCAACGTCGCTCAGCGTGCCGCTTCCGTCGACGAGCGAAACCCGGGCGAGCCGCCGGGCGTTGATCACCGGTTCGACCGTGCCCGATCCGGTGAGATCGAGGAAGGTCAGCGCCTGAGGATTCGGAACGCCAATGTCCATCTCCATGTTCTTGCGCGCCACGTGCGAGGAGAGTACGAAGTAGATGCACACGGTCGTCGCCCCAGCCTGCCAGGACCCCTCCGGGGATTCATCGATCTCCCACTGAGCGAGGTCGAGGATGGGCATAGTGACCATTCGCTCGTTGCTGAACGCAGTCGCGGAGAAGAGCCGTAGAAGCTGCTCTGCACCCGGTGCAGCTCTGAGGACGGCCGCTTTCTGCGGATAGCCCTTCCCACCGGCCTGATCCGGTACCGCATCGCCTTCCAGCGGATCCGTTGGGGTTTCGAGCCCGAGGTTGACCAGGAGCCGGTTCCGGAACCTGTTGAGTGCGACCGAGTCCGACGGCCGAACGAGGTTGAGGACGATCCGCCCGGAGCCGACGGCTACGACCCCGAGCGCGACCGCCCGAACGGGCGCCTCCGGTCCGAGAAACCGCGAGAGCGTGTGCGCGCGCAGAGGCTCGGTCTTCCCACCGTGCACGAAGAGCTCGGCAAGACAGCTTTCCGTGGGCGTCTCGAGGAGCGGCTCGAGCCCGTCGACCGGAGCAAGAAACCACGATCCGATAGCGACGTTCCCCTCAGGCGAAGGTCCATAGGTCCACGACACGATCCCGCTCGTGTCTTCGTTGCTGATGCCGTCGAGCAGCGGGTCCGGCCGTACGCGCACCGCTTGGAAGACCTCGCCCGTCGCCACCGGGGCCAGCTCGACGTGGAGGGTCCGGCTCCACGATTCGAGCTCGGCCGGAGTCTCCGGCTCGACGAGCACCGTCGCGCCGGCGCGAGCAGCCTCCACCGCTTGCTCAACGGATGATCCGGCTGCAAGACGGTTCTCAGCGCTTCCGTCGCCGGCCGTGCCGTGGGTCGCGGTGCGTGCCGATGCGTCGGCAGGGGCGGAACCGCGGGCCGCCTCCACGAGATTCGCGAGTATCCGGCGCGCTGCGGGTATCTCCGCAAGGCGATCGGCGAGCGTCAGCTGGCACGCCCATATCGTTCCGGCACCGACCGGTACCTCGAGCAGCGGGCTCTGCGCGAGCGACCCGGTGCCGAACCCGCCCTCACCGCCTTCGAGCAACGCGAGCGCAGAGCCCGACTCCGGCTTCGCGTAGCACTTCCGCGCGACGAAGGCGTCGTTATCAAGGTCGCTGTAGGCGCTGTCGCCCCAGAACTGCAGCCGTTCTTCGGACAGGTGCAGGAGCGCCGGATGCGGCGACAAGACCCGCACGAACGCCTTCTGAATCGGCATCTCGAGAAGCTCGAGACCGGGAAAGAGCGATGCACGCTGCTCGAGCACGATGACCCGGCCCCCGGTCAGGCAGTACTCCCTGATCCGCAGGTTCTGCTGCGTGCCCGGCTCCACGGTGAACGGCTCGACCACGAGGACCGGTGAGCGGTCGGGGTCCAGGTCATCGAGCGACGAGAGGTAGACCGCCTCGACACCCAGGTCGGCCCAGGCCTGCTTCAGCCGTCCGGGGCCGTACACCAGGATGACCGCCGCCGAGGAAGCCACTGCCGCCGCGGCGAGCCCCACCGTTGCGGGCTCATCCACCCGGAAGGTGCGCGTCCAGGCGTCGAGCTCGCCCGCCTCCGAGACGACGCGCACCGAATAGTGTGGTTCGCCGGGGAGCACCACGGAGCCGGGGATCCGCACCTGCAAGGCCGCGGTGCGTCCCGGTCCCAGCTCTACGACCTCTTCGTGCGACCAGCGGGCCGATCCCCTCTCGCCGTAGCCGATCTGCACGCGCGCGAGGACTGCGGATTCCGTGTCGTTCACACAGTGGATCGTCCGCTCGATCTCTCTCCCGGCGTAGTACTCGGTTCGTCTGCTCGTGTCGATCGCGGCGAATGGGCGGAACGCAGATCGCTGGATCGCGAAACTCGGCTGCGGTCGATAGCCGGGACCGTCGCCCGTCCAGAATGCGAACTCCGCGCTCCATGCGCGCAGGCGCAGCGGCTTTGCGCCAGGGGCGGTCCAATCGTCGTAGGAGAGCGCGACGTCATCATCGTTCGTCCGCAGGTTCTCGAGGCACGATACATTCCAGGGGCCGAAGCAGCAGACGCCGGACGCGCGGCCGTCCTCGACGATCGCCTTTGTGTCTGCGGCGGCCGCCGTATCGAGCGCGGCAAACGAGGCCCAGACCGAGTCGCCGCCGAGATGGCAGGTATTGTTGGGCCCGGAATAGTGGTAGAGCGACATCTCGCCGCTGTGAAGCGGGCGCCGGCCGTCCCACCAGCCGAGCCCGGAACACTCCTTGCCGTAGTGCCGACTCATGATCTCCAGCTCCCGCTCGTCCCACAGCGACGTATCTCCCTCGTGATAGGCGGGGCGCGTGGGGTCAATCTCCCCGAAGAGCCGACCGATATCGCGAAGCCCGGTCTTGAACAGGTCCGTCCTGTTGCGGTTCCACCGCATCTCGTTCTCCACACTCCACATAACGATGCAGGGGTGGTTCTTGTCGCGTGCGACGAAGCGCCGCACATGGTCGGCGGCGGCATCCCAGTAGGCCGGGTCGTCGGCGCCCTGGGCGCCGCCGGCCCCGTGCATCCCGGTCTCGCCGGTGATGAGGATGCCCTCTTCGTCTGCGATATCCAGGATGAGCACCGGATGCGGATGGGTGTGCAGCCGCGAGTGGTTCATGT
>SLST01000270.1 GCA_007130265.1 Spirochaetales bacterium | reverse complement strand
TGCGCGTCTGGCGCCGCGAGTATCACACGCCGCTAAAGGGGATCGTCAAAGGGGTGCTCCGTAAGATCAACCGGCAGGCCCGGCGAGGTCCGGTGGATCTGCAGATGGTCTGCAAGAAGCTCGGTGTCGAGCGGCTGATCGAAGATGTCGCACAATACCTTCCCAGGTATGCACTTGCCTGAGTATAGCATCAGGGTTCGTGACAGTTCACACGGCTTGACATCGCGAACTCTTCGCCAATACGCTGGGTTCAGCCAAGGAGTGCCCCGTGAAGTCCGCCGTGCGTGTTTTGTCCATGCTTCTCCTGTTGCTGATCACCGCCACGGGCCTGTCCGCGCAGGTCTTTCGCATAGGGAGTTCGGCGCCCGAGAACTCGCCCTGGGGCCGCACGCTCAATCGGCTCGCGGCGGAGTGGCAACAGATCACCGACGGCAGGGTCCGAGTCCAGATCTTCCACAACTCAATTGCCGGAGACGAGGCTGATATGGTCCGCAAGATGCGGATCGGCCAGCTCCAGGCGGTCGCTATGACCGCCACGGGGCTCTCGAGCTTCAGCGACGGCATACTCACGCTGAGCATGCCCCTGCTGATTCGCGATCAGGATGAGTACGATTACGTCTTCGAGCAAGTCCGTGACCGGCTCGAAGCGGGGATCAACGCGCATGGCCTCCATGTCCTGTCGTGGTCGACCGCCGGTTGGCTCCACTTCTTCAGCCGCGAGCCAATGCGTGCGCCGGAGGAGTTGCGTCGCGTACGCCTTGCCGCAAGCCCTGAAGAGATGAAACTCGTCCGGGCGTACCAGCTGATGGGGTTTCAGCCGATTCCGGTACCGTATACCGAACGCCTTGCAGCGCTGGCAAGCGGTATGGTGAACGCCTACCTCACCGTGCCCATCCTCGCCGCGGGATTTCAGTGGTTCGCAGCGACTCCCCATATGCTCGACGTGCCGGTCGGTCCGGCACCCGGCGCGATCGTGATGTCGGAGCGAGCTTTTCGGCAGCTTCCGCGCGACGTCCGCGACGAGATGGTCGCCGTGGCACGACGCGTTGCCGCCGGCCTTGATCGGGACATTCTCGAGCTCGAGGCGAATGCGATCGAGACGATGAGTGAACACGGACTCGAGATCATCAACCTGAACGAGAGGGAGCTCGATGTCTGGCTCGCGGAGTTCAGCGCGAGTTACGATGTGACACTCGGACTGGTGTTCGACGAACGGCTGTACGAACGGATCAAGGAACTGCTACGTGCGTACCGAGCCGGCCGCTGATGTTTTTGGGCCTGCCGGGCTGCACGATGAGGTCGAGCCGCGCTCCGACACACGCCTGAGACGGTATGAGAATGCCGTCAACCTGCTCGTTCTCCTGATGCTTGGCGCACTGCCGGTCGTCGAGATCCTCTCACGCCTGGTACTTCGCGCAGGGCTCGTGGACGGGTCGCTGCTCATTCAGCACTTCGTGCTCCTCGTCGGGTTCGTCGGCGGCATGCTCGCCGCGCGTGAAGATGCGCACCTCGCGGTAGCAGCCGCAACGGTCATTCGCCACGAACGCGCGAGGGATATCATCCGCACCGTCAGTCACGTTCTCGCGTTCGCCTTCACAACCGCCTTCACCGTCTCGGCAGCCGAGTGGTGGATCACCGCCTTCGGGCCGTCGATGACTATCTGGTTCATCCCGATCCGCGTCTTCGCGGTGGTCGTTCCCGTCTCGTTTGCCGTCATGGCCGTTCGGTTTGCACGCGCCGCGCCGCGGCGACGCGGGACGCGTGTCGCGCTCGCCGGCGGTCTGCTCGTCGGGCTGCTGCTCGCGGCAGGATCGGTCACGAACCTGGTCTTCACCGTATCGCTCGACATTCCCGACTGGGTCTTCGGCCTTGAACGGTTCTGGTTCTCCCTGATAGAGCTGACGTCGGTTCCGCTCCTCATCGTCCTCATTGTTTCCACCTTCGTCGGTACGCCGCTTTTTGTCGTGTTGACGGGTGTTGCGTACCTGCTCTTCGCCCGAAGCGTCGGGATCGTCGCGGTCGTGCCGAACGAAGGGTATGCCATGCTCACCTCGAGCACGATTCCCGCGATTCCCATGTTCACCTTCGTCGGCTACCTCCTCTCGCAGAGCAGGGCCGGTGTCCGCCTCTTCCGGCTCTTTCGCGCCTTTCTTGGCTGGATGCCGGGCGGAATGGTCGTCGCCTCGATCCTGGTTTCGGTCTTCTTCGCCACGTTTACCGGCGCGAGCGGCATTGTGATCCTCGCGCTCGGCGGACTGCTCTACGCGATCCTCCACGAACGGGGCAGGCAATCCGAGTCGTTTACGGTCGGTCTTCTCACCGGGGTCGGTGACCTTGGGCTGCTCTTTCCCCCGAGTCTGGTACTGATCCTGTATGGCACGACCGCGCAGGTGAGCGTCATCGACATGTTTCTCGCCGGGCTCCTCCCCGGACTCATCACGGTCATCGTCTTCTGCCTCGTCGGGATCGTTGTGTCCGTTCGGCGGGGCGAGGAGCGCCACTCTTTCGACTATCGTGAAGCGATCAGGGCGCTCGGCGAGTCGATCTGGGAGATTCTGCTGCCCCTCGTCATCATCGTCGGCTATTTCTCGGGCCTCACTACGCTCGTGGAAACCGGCGCCGTCGCCGTGCTCTACGTCGTGCTCGTCGAGATGGTTATCCATCGTGAGCTCTCGTGGGCGGACCTGACTCGGGCGGGAGTCAAGAGCGCGGTTATCATGGGCGGCGTACTCGTGATCCTCGCCGGAGCGCGGGCGCTCTCGTACTACATCATCGACAGTCGCCTGCCGTTCGCGCTCATCGAGTGGGTCGAGGCGACGATCGGAAGCCGGCTCGTGTTCCTGCTCCTGCTCAATCTCGCACTTCTCGTAGCCGGCTGCTTCATGGATATCTTCTCCGCGGTGCTCGTTATCGTGCCGCTGATCGTTCCGCTCGGAGAGGTGTTCGGGGTCGCGCCGGTGCACCTCGGCATCATCTTTGTCTCGAACATGGCGCTCGGTTTCATCACACCCCCGGTAGGTCTCGAGCTCTTTCTCGCCTCTTACCGGTTCGGCCGGCCGTTGACGAAAATCTACCGGTACGTCTTCCCGTTCTTCCTCCTCCAGCTCGCCGCGGTGCTGCTGATCACCTACGTTCCCTGGTTCTCCACCGCGCTCGTGGGGCCGTAGCCCGCGGCATTGACCCGGGGGCGGGGTGTCGGTAGTCTCCCCGTATGAAAATCGGTCTGATCGGACTTCCCAAATCGGGCAAGACGACGATCTTCAACGCGCTGACGCGCTCGCAGGCGGAGGTAGCCGACTACAGTTCGGGCAGAATCGAGCCCAACCTCGCCGTCGTCGACGTGGAGGACCCGCGGGTGGACCGACTCTCCTCGATCTACCGGCCAAAGAAGACGGTCTACGCGACGATCGACTTCATCGACTTCGTGGGCGTGGACCGCGGCGAGGGCAAGGAGCTTTTCAGCGGGACGGCGATGAACCTGGTGAAGAGCGCCGACGCGCTTGCAGTGGTCGTGCGAAACTTCACGAACGAGGTGCTCGACTCCAGCCGGGGCCCGGCTGACCCGTCACGCGATGCAGAGGCGGTGCACGGCGAGCTCCTGCTCTCGGATCTCGTGCTCGTCGAGACGAGACTCGAACGGATCGATGCGGACCACCAGCGCGGGAAGAAAACACCTCAGTCCCAGGCGGAGCAGAAAGTGCTTCAGATGCTGCAGGAGGCTCTTGGCGGCGACACGCCCATCCGGGACGTCGATCTCAACGACGACGAGCGGCGGACGATCTCCGGATTTCAGTTCCTCTCGCAGAAGCCGGTGATGGTAATCGTGAACTCGGACGAGGACCGCTACGGGGCGTCGGCGGACACGGTCGCGCGGATCGGCACGGACTTCCCAACCGTCGAGTTTGCGGGCAATTTCGAGATGGAGCTCTCGCAGCTCGAAGCGGAGGAGGCCGCCGGCTTCATGGAGGACATGGGGATCAGCGAGTCCGCGCGCAGTCGGCTGACGCGTCTTGCCTACGAGTCGCTGGGGTTGATCAGCTTCTTCACCGTCGGGCCCGACGAGGTTCGGGCCTGGACCATTCGGCGCGGTGAGACCGCGGTGGATGCCGCCCGGGCGATCCACAGCGATCTCGCGCGCGGGTTTATCCGCGCGGAGTGTTTTACCTACGAGGCGCTCGTTGCCGCGGGCAGCGAGAAGGGCGTCAAGACGCAGGGGCAGTTCCGACTCGAGGGGAAAGAGTATCGGGTCGCGGATGGCGACATTCTCAATATCAGGTTCAGCGTCTAGGGGATCGCGTGCAGGTTTTCCCGACACCCGTTGAGGCGGTCCTGTTCGACTGGGACGGTACGCTCGCAGACACGCTCGCGCTCGTGACGGTAGCCACCAACGAAGTCCTCATCGCGGCTGGTTTCGGCGAGCTCGACGAGGCGGCGATCCACGACGGGATGCGTTTTCCGACCGCGCAGCGCATGGCGCACCACATGGGCCGACGATGCGACGAGCCCCGGACGGGCGCCCTCGCGCGGCGGCTTG
>SLST01000601.1 GCA_007130265.1 Spirochaetales bacterium | reverse complement strand
TTTCGTCGTAGGTGTCATCTTCCGCCGCGAAAATACCCACCAACCACGGGATGATCAATAGACCGTACGGGTTACGATCGCCTGCCCTGAAAGGCTCGGCACGATCGTCAACCGGCCGTCTGAACCATCCTGACGGCCCGCGAGCTCGGTGACGAGCGCGGTCACCCCCTCGCACCCGTAGAACCCGTAGTCGTCGAAGACGACCACGCCGCCACGGACCATCCGCGGCCAGACCCACTCGAACGTCTCTTTGGCGCTCTGGTACACGTCGACGTCGATGTGGCAGAGCGCAAACCCCCGGTCCTCGATCTCGTGCGCGCGGTCGTCAGGAAAGACACCGGCAAGGAGTTGCACCTGCGGGACTCCGGCGCGCTCGAGCAGATCGCGCACGAGCTCGACGGAGGTATTTGCGTGTTCACCGCCCTGGTAATAGGTGTCACGAGCCGACGCTTTGACGACGCCGGCGAAGGTATCGGCGAGAAAGATGTCGCGGTCGGTCGATCGGTCACCTGCGCGGCCCGCGTTGAGCGCACGGGCGATCACCACGCCGGACCCGCCGCGCCAGCTCCCTACCTCGAGCACGTCGCCGTCGGGCAGCTGTGATGCAATGAACCAGAGCGTCCAGAGCCGGTAGATATCGACCATCGTCGCGTCGCGAACGAGGCCGTAGACCTCCTGGAACTGCTCGTCGACATCCCAGGGGCGGTAGTTCGCGACCGGCTCCACGATCCCGTATCCTGCCGGATAGGTACGTCGAGTCTGTGGCTTGGTATTCGTGCGCGCCTGATCGGACATCGTGCCCCTTCTTTCTGCTCTCGAATGCCGCTATAGTACGGCACAGGTGGAAGATGGGCAACCGGAGCAGCAGGACGACGTGGTCTCCCGACGGCTGGCAAAGGCTCGAGGCGCGCCACCAGCCCGACTATCCGGACCAGACCGCGTACCAGGCTGTACTCGAGCAGCTCGCCACGCTTCCCCCCATCGTATTCCCCGGCGAGATTGTCCAGCTTCGCGGCAGAATCGCCGAGGCGGCCGCGGGGCGGCAGTTCATCCTCCACGGCGGCGACTGCGTTGAGCGGTTCATCGACTGCACGCCGCAAACGATCACCAACAAGCTCAAAATCCTGCTGCAGATGAGCGTCATCCTCTCGCATGCGGCGCGCAGACCGGTCCTGCGGATCGGGAGAATCGCGGGACAGTACTTCAAGCCGCGGAGCGCCGCCTTCGAGACGATCGCAGGGCGTACGGTGCCCACCTATCGCGGCGACACGATCAACGGGTACGCGGCCGACCAGCGTGAGCCCGACCCGGAACGGCTGCTGAAGGGCTACTTCCACGCCACGGCAACACTCAACTACATCCGCTCGATGATTGACGGCGGGTTTGCCGACCTGCACCAACCGTACTCATGGAACCTGCACTCGATCGAACAGACCCACCGCTGGGGCGAGTACCGGGCGATTGTCGATCACATCCTTGACGCGATCCACTTCATGGAGAGCTTTGGAGGGCTACGGAACGAGAACCTCGGGCGGATCGATTTCTACACGTCGCACGAAGGCCTGCACCTGGGGTACGAGCGGGCGCTCACGCGACCGGAGGGAGAACGCTGGTACGACACGAGCGCGCACCTGCTCTGGATAGGCGAACGCACCCGGGACCGGGCGCAAGCCCACGTCGAGTTCTTCCGCGGCGTGTCCAACCCGATAGGCGTGAAACTCTCGGCTACCGCCGAACCGCGCGACATCGTGGCGCTTGCGCGGGAACTCGACCCTGACGGCGAGGCCGGCCGGCTCATGCTGATCACACGGCTCGGGGAAGAGCAGGTCCGCGGGCGACTGCCCGACCTCATCGAAGCGGTTGCTTCCGCCGGCCTCGATGTGGCGTGGATGTGCGATCCCATGCACGGCAATACGACGACGCTCGCCGGGGGACGTAAGACCCGTGACTTCGACTCGGTTCTTGGAGAGCTCGACGCGACGTTTGAGGTGCACCGGGCGGCCGGAACGCACCTCGCGGGTGTCCACTTCGAGCTGACCGGTGACGACGTCACCGAGTGCACCGGCGGCGCGCTCGAGCTCGCCGAGCGCGATCTGGAAGCGCGCTATGAGTCGTACTGCGATCCGCGCCTGAACTACGCGCAGAGCCTGGAGATGGCATTCCTCATCTCGCGGTTCCTGAGGGAGCAGCGACCGGGCTGACGGGCAGCCTCCGCGCCGTGGGCCGGCGGTTGGGTGGAATTCGCCCGACGGTGGGCGGTATCTTCGGAAGATGAAGCCGAACCTCAGCGCCCTGGTATGCGTAACCGCAATGATACTCCTGCCGGCAGCCTCGACGGTGTTCGGGGCGAACGCCGGTACCTTTGTGGTAAGCTTCCTCCCGGGCGAGATCAGCTACAACCCGCTGACCTCGTACACGACGTCGGAGGCGCAGATCTACTCCGGGCTCTACGAAGGACTCGTCGGCTACGATCCTTTCAGCCTCGATCCCATCCCGGCGACCGCGAGCCGGTGGGAGATATCACAGGACGGCCGGCGGTACCGGTTCTTCATCCGCCCGGAGGCGCGCTACTCGAACGGCGACCCCGTCGTCGCTGCCGACTTCCGCGAAGCGTGGCTGCTGCTGCTCGATCCGGACACGAATGCCGCGTACGCGTCGCTGCTCGACGTCATCGCGGGGGCGCGGGCCTACCGAACCGGGGAGAGCACCGACCCGCAGAGCGTAGGAGTCATCGCCGTGTCCGAACGGGTGCTCGAAGTCCGACTCGAGCAGCGAGCGACTCACTTCCTTCGAATTCTCTGTCACCACAGCTTTGTCGCCGTTCATCCGTCGGTACGCGGCAGCGGTGAATGGGGCGATCCGCTCTCCATCCCGATGAATGGCCCCTACACGGTGGCCTCCGCCGGGGAGGACGCACTCGGGTTGAAAGCGAACCCCTACTACTGGGACCAGCGGCGAGAGCGTTACGATGAGATATCGATCACGTTTGAGGCCGACGCACAGGCAGTCACCCGGGCCTTCAACAATGGTGAGATCGACTGGGTCCGGGGCGCGTCCGACCTTCAGAGCGTCGCCCGCACGGATGACATCGTCATCAACCCGTTGTACGCGACGACCTATTACCAACTGTCGGCTACGCGTCCGCCCTTCGACGACCCGAGGGTCCGCCGTGCGGTAGCCTTGCTGCTGCCGTGGGACCGTATCCGCAGCGAAGAACTGTGGTACGTGCCGACGGCGAACCTCGTTCCGCAGATCCCTGCCTACCCGCAGCCGGACGGCATCACCGTCCGCGACACGAAAGAGGCGCTACGGCTGCTTGATGATGCCGGGTACCCGAACGGCGAGGGACTGCCCCCGATCGAGATCACCATTCCGACACCTCTGCGAGCTGACCGTGTTGCCCAGCTGATGGTGGAGAGCTGGGAGGCGGCGCTTGATACGGCGGTGAGCGTGAAGGTGGTTCCGTACCCGCAGTACTTCACGGTCGTGGACGCCGGTGATTTCATGGTGAGTACGATCAGCTGGATCGGTGACTTCGCCGACCCGCTGACGTTCCTCGATCTGTGGGTGTCGGGCAGCAATCTCAACAAGTCCGGTTACTCGAACGCCGACTACGACGCGCTGATCCGCAGGGCGATGGGAATGACCGGGAGTGCACGGTACGAGGTGCTCGCCGAAGCCGAAGAAATGCTGCTGGCCGACGGCGTCGTCCTGCCGATCCGGCACTCGCCGTCGATCAACCTGATCGACCTGAATATGGTGGACGGATGGTACCCGAATCCGCTCGACATCCATCCGTTCAAGTTCATCCGACCGGCGGACGCCTCACCGGTACCAAACGTCGCGGTGCGGCCCGGCAGGCAGCTTTGATGTTTGCACGACTTTTGGTATATTCGGGCGGATGAAAAAAGCCTCCAAGTCCAAACCCTCGACTACCTTCCAGGAGAAGGAACAGGTCGTCTACCCGCTGCAGGGCGTGGGACAGATCAAGAGGATCTTCCAGCGAGAGTTCAAGGGTGAAGACACGCTCTACTACGAGATCTATCTCGAGGTGAGCGACATGACGGTGTTCGTCCCGGTGGACAAGGCGGAGGAGCTGGGCATCCGGGCGATCGTTCCAAAGAAGGAAGCCGACTCCGCCCTTTCGCTCATCGCGGAGGATTTCGAGCCGGTGCCGGCGGACTGGAAGATGCGGTACCAGATGAACCTCGACCTGCTGAAACAGGGAAGTATCCAGGACATCGCGACCGTCGTTCGCGCGCTCTACCACCGTAGCAAGGTAAAGGAGCTTCCAATACTCGAACGCAAGCTCTTCGACAGTGCCCTGAAGCTCCTCGTCGACGAGGTATCGTTCAGTCTGAACAAGAGCAAGAGCGACGTTGAGGAGCTCGTGTTCACGCGGCTGGAAAGCGATCCCAAGAAACCAGCCAAGAAGACAGCCGAAAAGACGTAGACGATGGGCCTGCCCTGGGCGCGTATCGTCACCTCCCTCCGGGAGTACCTCGAATCGTCGCCGCTTCCGTCGGTCTCGCAGATCTCGCGCTCGACTCGTACGCCGTTTCACATCCTTGTCTCTACGATGATTTCTCTTCGCACGAAGGACGAGGTAACGCTCGCCGCAAGCGAACGCCTCTTTGGTGCGGCGCAGACGCCCGCTGAGATGTGCTCGCTCAGCGAGGACCGCGTCGCGGAACTGATCTACCCGGCCGGCTTCTACCGAACCAAAGCACGGAGTATCCGTGAGACCAGCCGTCTGCTCATGGAGCGGCACGGCGGCGACGTGCCGGCTCACATCGACGCGCTCGTTGCCCTTCCCGGGGTCGGCAGGAAAACCGCGAACCTCGTGCTCGGCCTCGGCTTCGGAATCGAGGCAATCTGTGTGGATACGCACGTCCACCGTATCGCGAACCGCTGCGGCTGGGTCGATTCGAGAAATCCTGATGAGACGGAGCGGAAGCTGGAGGAGGTCCTCCCCCGACGGCACTGGATCGAGATCAACGAGTTGCTCGTCGCCTACGGGCAACGGGTCTGTACGCCGACCTCGCCACGCTGTTCGTCGTGCGTGATCGCCCGGCAGTGTGAGCGGGTCGGCGTCGAAAGGAGCCGGTAGCCGAAAACGGCCGATACTGTCGGTGATCTGAAGCAACAAACGCGTCGTTATTGTTCTGCACCTCACAACAAATCATTTTTAACCTTTTTACTTGCACAAATGTTTCGCCTGTTGTATAGTGCCTCCAGACAAATCAAATGCAGATCGTCAGGCGGGTTTCCCGGCCCTGTACCACAGGACTGGAGAACGGGCCTCGGGTTGATCTGCACAATTCGGGAGGACGACATGAAGAGTGTGAAGGGCACACAGACGGAGAAGAACCTGCTCGCGGCCTTCGCCGGCGAGAGCCAGGCACGCAACCGCTACACGTACTTCGCAAGCAAAGCGAAGGCCGAAGGGTACGTGCAGATAGCAGAGATATTCACCGAGACGGCGAATCAGGAGAAGGAGCATGCAAAGCGCTTCTGGAGCTATCTCGAGGGCGGCGACGTCGAGATAACCGCGATGTACCCGGCAGGTTTTTCGGACGACGTGGTGGGTCCGACGGTTGAGAACCTCAAGCATGCCGCGGCAGGCGAGCGAATGGAGTGGACCGAGCTCTACAGCGGGTTTGCCGAAACCGCGCGTCAGGAGGGCTTCCCCCAGATAGGCGCGCAGTTCGACGCGGTCAGCGTCGCTGAGAAGCAGCATGAGAAGCGGTACAATGCGCTGGCGAAGAACATCGAAGACGGTACGGTCTTCAAGCGAGCCGCCGAAACGTTGTGGTCATGCATAAACTGTGGCTATATCTCCGTAGGCGCCGAGCCGCCGAAGATCTGCCCGGCGTGCAAGCACCCGCAGGGGTACTACGAGCTCGTTCGCGAGAACTGGTAGTCGTACCTGCTTCGAGATTCTCACGAGCCGGAAGGCCCGCTACGGCGGGCCTTCTGCTTTTACCGGCCGCCGACGGACCGGTTTCGCGCGTGTCGCCGGAACAGGAAGAAACAGATCAGCCCGGCAAGGACCATCAGGGTCGACAGCACCTGTCCGGTCGTGAAGTTCCACGGGGTCACCAGCAGCGCCGGTGGGTTCGGAATCGAGCTGAGCCTGATCCGAAAGCCGAGTGCCGCGTCGGGTTCCCGGAAGTACTCAGCAATGAACCGCGCGACACCGTATCCCATGAGATAGACGGACACCATGAACCCTCGAAACGGTACCCGTTTTCTGAACACGAACCACAGGAGTGCCCAAAGAACCACGCCTTCGAGCAGGGCCTGGTAGAGCTGCGACGGGTGGCGCGGTAGGTTGACGGTCCGCTGAACCTCGGTGATCGTGATCCCGACCTCGGCGGCAATCTCCCGCACCCAGGACTCTGATGCAGGAAGCCGACGCGCATTCGGGAAGAGCATCCCCCACGGCGCGGTCGTTACCCGACCGTAGAGCTCTCCGTTGATGAAATTCCCTATCCGGCCAAAAGTGAACCCGAGCGGGATGCCGCTGACGAGCATATCGCCCCAGTCGAGCGTATCGATCTTCTTCAGCCGCGTGGAGACGATGAAACCGACCATCGCTCCGATGAGCCCTCCGTGATAGCTCATGCCGCGCAGACCGACGAGGTTCATCTCTTCATCAAAGGGCCAGAAGATGAGCCACGGACGCGCGAGATACCTTCCATCAGGCTCGTAGACGAGAGCCGAAAAGACGCGCGCACCAATCATCAGTCCGACGATCGTCCACGTGAAGACCGACAGAACAGTGTCCGAATCGGTGTCGATCCCACGCTCCTTCACCTGACGCATGAACAGCGCGTACGCGACGGCAAAGGCGACGAGGTACATCAATCCATACCAGCGGATCGGGAGACCCGGGATCACGACCGGGGAAATCCAGCTCGGATACTCGAGGTAGAACAATTTACGCGCCTCCTATGGATACCGGACCGATCTCACTCGCCCGCAGTCCAATGTACTGCGAATTGAGCAGCGTGGCGTCGCCGGTGCGGGCAACCTCCAGCCAGAGGCGCCGCGTGACCTCGCGATACGCTTCGGCGATCTCCCCGGTCCGGTCGAGGGCAGGTCCGTTCACGCCGGCGAGGTTCTCGAGCTCCCCGGGATCAGCGTCGAGACGGTAGAACTCATGGTCGTCGAATCCGTTCCAGACGAGTTTCCAGTTGTCGTGATAGACGATCCGCTGCGTGAGGAGCAGGCGCCCTCCGTGGTACTCGGCGAATCCGTCGGTATGGGCGTCGTCGCCCGCGGGCGAGAAGTCGGCCGGCGCCGCTTCCTGGGCAGGCAGCGCGTCGTCAAAGAGCGGCGCATCGCAGGCGATCTGCGTCGGGATGTCGTAGTGTCGAAGAAGCGAAGGAAAGAGCGCGTGCGTCCCCACTCGAGCGCGCGACGCGCCGGTTCGGATGCCGGGACCGCGGATGACGAGCGGGACGTTGTACGCTTCCTCCCAGGCGCCCAGATTCTTACAGTACATCCCGTGCGCACCGAGGTAGTCCCCATGGTCGGTAGTGAGCACGACGACGGTCTCTTCTTCGAGGTTGAGGCGGGAAAGATCATCGAGCAGAAGTCCAAAGCGGGCGTCAATCTCGCTGATACTCGCGTAGTAGCAGCGAGCGGCGAGCATTCGCTCTTCGTCGGTGAGGGGGGCGAACGCGGCGGCGGCCCGCTGGTAGATCCGTGGACGTCCCGCGAGGTCGTCGCTCCAGTTGGCAGGACGGTCCATGGCCCAACCGTCGTACCCGCGGTACGCTTCCAGACCCGTTATGTATGGATCGTGCGGCTCAGGGAGACTCACGAAGAGACACCATGGGACGTCCGTTTTCACGAGATCGCGTAACTCGTCGCGAGCCGTGTCGACGATCGCCCCCATCGCCCGATCCTCCGGACCTACGGGAGTGACGCCGGCGAGCGTTGCCGTCTCGTACCCTTCACCGGAGATAGTCACGGAGGGTAGCAGCTCACCATGCGGCCGAGTCGGCCTGCAGGCGAGCTCAGGCGACCGACTCGACCGGTCACGCTGCCATCCGTACCACGAGGGACGCTCAGACGGCTCAACATGCCACTTCCCCACGTAGCTCGTCCGGTATCCGGCACGCACGAGATCCTCGGCGAAATGGGGCAGCCCTTCCCTGATGCGGACCTGGTCCGGCGCCATCGTGTGGGTTACCCACATCACGTTGTGGTTGTGCGGAAGCTTGCCGGTCATGAGGCTTGCGCGCGCCGGCGAGCATACCGCGTTGGGCGTGTACGCGCGGGTGAAACTCAGCGCTCGCTCCCGCAGGCGGTCGAGATGTGGCGTCGCACACAGACCGGGCTCGTACACGGCGCGAGCCTGGAGCTGGTCGCACATCAGCACGAGAATGTTCGGGGTCTGCATCGATCCGTTCTCCGCTACTCGGCCGCGAAGCCGTGGTCCGCGAGGTAGCGAAAGCTGTCGGCGACGTTCTCCAACGGATCGCGGCCGTAATGGGCATCCTGCTCGACGATGACAAACTCGACAGGCGCGTTGCGAATCGCGTCAAAGATCCGCCGCCAGTTGAGATTGCCGGAACCGACCGGTGCGAAACGCTGCTCACGGTCCTCGGTGACCGCCATGTCCTTGACGTGGACGATCGACATGTGATCACGAAACCGTTCGATGTATTCCGCGGGGTCGGCCCCACCGGCAACTACCCAGTACGTGTCGAGCTCGAACTTCACGCCGACGGAAACACCCTGGTCGTAGAGCCGATCGATCCAGGTAGTGCCGTCTATGCGTACGAACTCGTGACTGTGGTTGTGATAGCTGAAATCCATCCCGGCGGAAACGATCTCCGGAACTACCGGCCGCGCTTCTTGCAGAAACTTCGACAGCCCTTCGAGCGAACGGTACTCGGCCGGCAAAGACCCGACTGCGGTGTGCATCGTACCGTACAGCTTGTGCAGGTCTATGACCGCCGCAACGTCGCCGACGAACTGGTCCCAGCCCAGATGGGTGGCGCAGGCGCGCAGCCCTGAGGACTGGAAGGCGTTCGCGATGTCCTCCGGGTCGATACCCCTGATACCGCTTATCTGGACGTACCGGTATCCGGCCGCGGCTACCTTGTCGAAGGTACGCTGCAGTCCGTCAAGGTCTCCGCAGAGCTCACGAAGGCTGTACATGTTGAGTCCGATCTTCTGCTTCATGGTGGTCCTCCTCGGTTCGTTCTTCCATCCTACCGCAGCATCGCGCGCCTGCATACACTTCTCGGGGGGGGTGGCACGTATAGCCGTAAACGTGTTACCTTCTCGTGCAGCGGAGGCCACACTCGAATGGAGAGGCATCATGGGTGAAACCACCCGATTCGGCGTTTCGATGGACCGCGAGCTCGTGGATCTTCTTGACCGACTGACCGAAGGCGGGGGGTACGCGAACCGGTCCGAAGCGCTGCGATCGCTCGTCCGCCATGAGCTCATCCGGGTGGGCGGCGAGGAGAGTGACCGCGAGGTTGCAGGCGTCATCACGCTGATATTCCGGTACGGCACCCGGCTCGCCCCCGCGCCGCTCGACGACTACCCGTCGGTCCACGTCTCGGCGAATCTGCAGATACACCTCGACGGGGAAATCTGCATGAAGCTGCTCGTCGTGCAGGGCGCGTGCGGTGACGTCAACGAGTGGGCGAAGAAGCTCACGGCGCAGCGCGGCGTGGTGGGCAGGCTGACGATCTCGGCGACAGACCAGCTGGTTCGGGAGCTCGAGCAGTGACCCGGACTTCCTCGGAGACGGTGATCGCGCTGTCCGGAATCCATGCCGGGTACGGCTCGACGCGAGTACTGCGCGACTTCTCGCTCACGGTGCAACGCGGCGAGCTCGTAGGCGTCGTTGGACCCAACGGCTCGGGCAAGACGACGCTCCTGAAGGTCCTGCTCGGACTCGTCGGGCCGAGCGACGGGAGGGTGGAAATCCTTGGAAGCACGATCTACAGCGGTAGAGAGGCCGACGACAGAGGCCTGCACGGACGGGGACTGAAGAAGAGCGAGCGCGCCCGTGTTCGCCGTGCCATCGGCTATCTCCCGCAGTTGCATGCGCCGCCGGCACTGCCGATCACGGTCGATGAGGCGGTGCTGCTCGGTCGCTGGGGTCGCTTTTCCTGGTTGCGCCGGCCCGATTCGGAAGACCGCAGGATCGCCGGTGAATGCCTGGAGATGGTCGGCATGGCCGAACTCTCGAAGCGCGATCTGAAAACCTTGTCAGGCGGCCAGCGACAACGCGCCTCGCTCGCCCGGGCGCTCGCGCGGCGTCCGCAGATGCTTCTGATGGACGAGCCGACGACGTACCTGGACAAACACGCGAAAGCCGACCTGATGGTGCGCATCATCGACCTTCACGAGCTGCTCGGCATCACGACGATCATGGTGACGCACGAGGAGGTCCCGGGCCGCGCCTTCGACCGGGTGCTGCGGATGGAAGAAGGGTATCTGCTGTGAGCGACATCGTGGCCGCTCTCTCGATCCCGGTAATCAGGCACGCGTTCATCGGCATGCTCATCGCCGGGGGCACCCTGTCGCTCCTGGGAGTAGTCATCGTGTCGCTCCATCTCACCGCGATCCGCTTCACGCTCATGCACATCGGGCTTCTGGGAGCAGCGGCCGGGATGAGCCTGGGATTCGCTCCGGGTCCGGGCGCCTTCGCGCTCGTGCTCGCCGCATCGGTGGCGATGGGGGTGACCGGAAAGCGTTTTTCGATCTCCGCGAGCTCGGTGATGGGACTCTTCATGACCGGATCACTCGCCGCCGCGTTCCTGCTGCTCGCGGTGGCGGGCGTCCCGGCGATGGATGTCTTTGGCGTGTTCGCCGGCAACATCCTGCTCATGACGAGGCTCGATCTGGTGTTCGTCGCGGTGCTCGGCGCGGCGGTGGTCACCGTCTTCGTGGTCGCGTACCGCGAGATCGAACTCGTGCTGCTCGACGATGAGCTGGCCCGGGCGCTCGGCGTTCCAGTCGACCTCGTGACCGCCGGGCTCTTCGTACTCGTAGGAGCCGGGGTCGCCGCGGCGTTACGGCTTGTGGGCGCGCTGCTGGTGGACGCGATCATCCTCCTGCCGGGAATCGCCGCGCTGCGGTTCGCGCGGGGGTTCGGGTCGGCGCTGATGCTTTCGGCGATCTTTGGGCTGATCGCCTGCGCAGGGGGATTCCTTGGTGCGCTTGTGTTCGACCTGCCGATCGGTGCAACCGCTGCCGCCGCTTCGACGCTCGTTCTGGCGCTCAGTATGCTGCTGTCAAAGCTGAAGAAATAGATCTGGAGATAGGAGAAGAGGATGAAAACCATCAAACACATCGTAGTGAGTATCGTGGTGATGCTGTTGCTCGCACCGTTCGCGCTTGCGGATGACCCGCCGCGGGTCACCGTGTCGACATCGTGGGTCGCAGCGCTCGCCGAGGCCGCGGGCGCGGACGTCGGCCGGGTGCTCGCGCCGGTCGAGCTTCGTCATCCCCCGGAGTACGACTTCCGGCCGGGCGACATCCGGTATGCGGTTGAGGCGGACTTCCTGGTCTGGGCGGGATACGAGAGCTTCATACCAAGCCTCTTCGAAGCCGCCGGGATCCCCGACGATCGCATCGTTCAGGTGCGCACGAACAATACTCCGCCGGTGCTCAGGCAGGTTGTGCGGGAGCTCGCCGGGATCTTCGGCACGATCGACCGTTTTGAGGAGTGGGAGGAAGAGCTGGACGCGATAACCGCGGAGCTGCTTGCGGCGGCCGAAGCGAAGAACACCGCCGGCACCCGGGCGATCGTCCACGTCCACTACCAGGTGCTCGCTGAGTGGCTCGGCTATGAAATCGTCGCCGAGCTTGGAATGGGCGAGCTCACGCCGTCCCGGCTGCGGGAGATCGTCGACCTGGAACCGGACATCGTGATCGACAACTGGCATGTGCCCACCGGCGCACCGCTGCGAGGTGAGATCCCGTACGTGACGCTCATCAACTTCCCCGGACGCGGGGGCACACGTACTCTGATCGAGGTGCTGCGGCACAACGCGCAAATCCTCGGACTCGTCGAATGAGCCGACCCGGACGAGTCCGCCAGATCGCGGACACGCGCCGGAGGCTGACGGTTCGAGGCCCGGACGGCTGGAGGCGCATGATCGCCGAATGGCAGTCGGACGGGCCTGACGCTCTGTGGCTGATGTACTCCGCCGACTACCTGCTTCGCACCGCGGGGCTTCGCTGGTCGATCGATCCCGTGCGTCTCGACTACCTCGTAGACGAAGCGGGACTCGTCCCGACGGCCGCACTCGAGGACCTCGACCTCGTTGTGATGACTCACAACCACTACGACCACGTGGACGCGGTGCTGCTGAAGGAGCTCTCACGCCACGAACGAATCCGGTGGGTCATACCGCACCACCTGCGCGAGATCGTCGACCGCTGCGGTATACGCGGGAGTCGAGTGATCGTACCCGAGCCGATGGAGCCGGTCACGATTGGGCCCCTGCGTCTGAGGGCCTTCGACGGGCTCCACTGGGAGTACCCGGGCCGCTGGGGCGAGGGCGAGCCCGTCGCCGGGATCGAAGCGACCGGGTATCTTGCCGAGTGGAACGATCGCCGCCTGCTGGTGCCGGGCGACACGAGGACCTACCAAAGCGCCGCGCTGCCGGATTTCGGGGCGGTCGACACGGTCATCGCCCACGTGTGGCTCGGGCGTGGGGCGGGGCTCGATGCTGCTCCGCCGCGCCTTGGCGAGATGTGCAGTTTCATCGCATCGCTGCGCCCGAAGGAAAAGGTCTACCTGGGGCACCTGGAAGAGGTCTCGCGTGAGCCGGAGGACTACTGGACGCGCGAACACGCAGACGAGGTTCGACGTCGGCTCGCGCAGAAGCTTCACGGCGTTGCGGTGGAGGCGCCCGAGCTCTGGACCGGAGTGAGCCTGTGAGCGGCCGTCAGATCATAGGGATGTCACTCTCTCCGGCCTATCTCGCGGGTCGCCCCGACGCCGCCGAGCGCCGCTGGTACGGACCCGTGGATGACCTGCTTCACGATCTCGCCGACGCATCGGTGGGGAGCGTTGAGCTGCGAGCGGTGGGGCCGGACACCGACGTGGGACTCGCGCTTGCCGCATCCGAGCGGGTTCGGTCGGCCGGGCTCGCGGTGACGATCCACGGTGTCCTGCCGCCGGCAGCACCCGGAGACGACTGGCTGGAAACGGTTCCGGCTGTGGTCGCGCTCCTCGAGTGGTTGCGCGACGGGCGGCTTCGCACCGACGACGGCGCACCGCCGGACGCACCGCCGGACGCACCGCCGTCGGCGGTGACGGTTCACGCGTACGCGGCTCCGAACGGTGACGCGCAGACGCTTGTCGCCCGAAGCGCCGCGCGCCTGGCCGAGATGGGCCGATGGATCGAGGCCGAAGCGATACCAGCGGTACTGGCAGTGGAGCTCAACCGCGCGAAGAAGACGGTGGACCCGTGCGTGACGTACGAAGGCGTTCTCGTGGTCAGCCGGAGGGCCGGCAGTAGCCGCGTCGGCATCTGTTACGACTTCGGCCATACGTGGAGCAACATCCTGAGGGAAGGCCTCTCGATGGATGCCCCCGACGGTTTTCTGCGACAGGTTGTTCACACGCACATCCACGACGTCGGTCCGACCGATCGAACCCATTGGCCGCTGACCGAGGGACGCCTGCCGCTCGAGCGTTTCGTCCGGTCGCTCGTTGGCGTCGGGTACACGGGCGTCTGGAATCTCGAACTCTCACCTGAGCGGTTCGCCGGCGAGGGCGAATGCAGGCGGAGGGCGATCGACAGTGCGAGAAGGCTTCGCGCGGCACTGAGACGTTGGGATGACGAGGCGTCACCGATCGCGCTATGATCGTGGGCAAGGAGGGCACCGTGAAGGTCAAGGTAGAGCTCGAGATGGAAGTGGACCTCAAGGAGCTGAGCATCACCGAGCTTCAGAAGCTGATCAAGCAAGTGGTGAAGAGCGACGAATCGCGAGTGATCAAGAAAACCCGCGTCGTCAACTTCGAGATTCTGTGAGCCGGAGTACCGCGATCTCGGCGAAGGAGCCCCGGTCTCACCGCCTGCGAACGACCTTGCCCTCCGCCATCACCATCCGCGGGTAGGCGGCGAGCGACAGAGGCTCGCGGTCCCAGACGACGAGACTCGCGAGCTTCCCTTCCTCTACCCTGCCCAGGTCGGCCTGCAGTCCCAGGATCGTCGCGTTGCGCGCGGTGACGATCGAGAGCGCCTCGGCTTCGCTCACGCCCTGGATGAGAAAGTACTTCAGACTGTCACGTAGCAGGTGTGAGAGCACGACCGGATGGTCGGTCATGAGTCCGAAGTCGGCTCGACTCTTCAGGAGCAGCTCAGCGTTACGGTAGTTCTCGTGCTTGAGCTCGACCTTGTACGCGAGGCACCCCATGGGCCCGTAGACGATCGGGATTCCTGCCCGCGCGACCTCGTTGAAGATCTCCTTGTGGTGGATGTCCATCATGTGATCAGCGGTCGCCTTCAGCCCGTACCGCTTGCACAGATCGATCAGGTAGAGCGCGTCGTCCTCCTTGTGAACGTGCACCTTCACCGTCTTGCTGCCGGACAGCAGATCGAGCAGCGCCTGCTCCTCCGAGGAGAGCTCGAGCTCGGCCTCGCGCCGTGCAGCGTCGCGTTCAGTGTCGAGCTCGCGCGGCCCCATGCCCTTCTCAGGTGCGCTGCGGGCAAGGTCGCGGAGCTTGCGGTTGAGAGCGAGCTCGTTCTTCGCCTGCTTCGCGAGCACCTCGTCGAAACGCTTCTCGAGCATCTGGTAGACGCCCATTCGCGTGTCCGGGCGGTCGCCCTTCCAGCTCGTCGTGGAGCGCGGGTTGTACCCGAGCGCCATCTTGTACCCGTAGTCAAGGACGACCGCTTCCTTGCGATTCTTCGCGAAGTTGCGTATGACCCGCGCACGTCCGCCCACGAGATTCCCTGAGCCGGGCACGACGCAGGAGTAGAGCACGCCAAAGTCGACTGCGTCGGAGAACGCCCGGTCGTCGAAGTATATCGAGTTCAACGGATCTGAGAGCGGCATGATCTGCGCGGACTTGTCGTTGCCTTCCGCCTCCGCCTGCGGCTCTCCTTCGCGGAACATGCCGATATGCGAATGCGCGTCGATCAGTGCCGGGGTGACGTGGCCCTCGTAGTCGGCCTTCACGACGCCGGCCGGAGAGACTTCAACGATGCGGTCTCCCTCGACCACGACTTTGCGGTCGGAGAACCGTTGCCCGCCGTCGTAGAGCTCGGTTGCCTTGATCACGGTCTGTCTGGCCATAGTCACTCCTCGGCGGCGATCATACCATAGATGGTCCGGCGGCCCCACCCCGCGGCCCCTCCCCGCCGGGGCAGCCCCGACGGGTTGTCTGGATCTGCGGGGAGCTGGCCGCTCAGACCACGGAGCTTGACGATCGCCCAGGAAAGGGCGACTATATATACCGACCGGTCGGTCGATATGATGCGAGGGCAAAGGGGAGGCTCATGACCAACCAGGAACGCCGGAACGAGACCCGCTCACGGATCCTCGCGTCGGCCCGCGAACGATTCACGAGCAGCGGCTTCGACGCCACGTCGGTCGCGGACATCTGCGCGGCCTCCGGCGTGAGCAAGGGAGCCTTCTACCACCACTTCCCGAGCAAGCAGGCGGTTTTCGTCGCGCTGCTCGAGCGGTGGATCGCTGAGCTCGACGAGTCGGTGCGGCGCGCCGCCGCTCGGGACGAGCCGGTGCCGCGGCGGCTTGAGAATCTCGCGGGTCTCGTTGGGCAGGTGTCCGAGCTCGGCAGTGGGCAGATCCCCATGTTCCTTGAGTTCTGGCGGCAGGCGTCGAAGGATCCGGATGTCTGGCGTCTGACGGTCGATCCCTACCGTCGGTTCCGGGAGGCCTTCGCCGCGCTGATCCAGGAAGGAATCGAGGAGGGCAGCCTTCGTCCGGTCGACCCGGATGCGGCGGCCCTGGTACTCGTGTCGACAGGCATCGGACTCGTGCTGCAGGGAGCCCTGAGTCCCGCGGAGTCCCGGCCGCTGGACGCCGGCGAGCAGGCGGTACGCATGCTGCTCAGCGGCATGGCGAAGGAGGCTTCTCATGAGTCGTGACCTAGCCGGCGCGCTGATCCTGTTCGGCTACTACCTCACGGTGTGCGTCCTTATCCCGACGCCGCTCAAGTACTGGACGAAGATTCCTTCCGAGCTGATACGCAAGTTTCAGCATATCGGGTACAGCATGTCGGTCTTCCTGCTGCTCAACCTCTTCAGCACCTGGTACTACGCGATCGGCGCGTC
>SLST01000236.1 GCA_007130265.1 Spirochaetales bacterium | reverse complement strand
TCGCGACATAGGCGTAGTCGCCAAAGACGGAAACGTCCCGGGTCGATCCGGTTTGTTGCGCCGTGCCCACGACCGTCATATCCGAAGGATCGGTGATGTCGACCACGGAGATCCCGTTCGTCCCGGTCGCCACGAATGCGTGGTTCCCGGACACCGTGACGGCGACGGCCGTACCGAGGTCAACGCTGTCGAGCATCGCGGGTGCGCCGCCCCCGGTCAGGCTCACCGAAACGAGCGAACCGGAGGTGGTCGCGAGGTAGGCGGTGGTGCCGTCGATCGCCACCGAGTTGGCCGGTTCCGAAAAGGTGAAGTGCTCCTGGAACCTTCCCGGCGCCGTCAGGTCGACGCCCTGGATGCCCAGGTCGCCGGCGGCGGCGAAGACGTGCCGTTCGCCAAGAGCGACACCACGCGCCGGCCCCGGCGTGTTCCAGTACCCGATGCTGACCGGCTCGCCTGGATCGGAGATGTTCCACATCCTGATACCCACGTTGTTGGCGACGAAGAGACGCCGGCCGCGGACGATCATGTCCGATCTGGAGGAGCTGCCGACGACGTGGGTCGAGGCGTCTCTTCCTGCGAGGGTCATCGTCCCGGCTGAGAGCACCTCGATCGTGTAGTAGAGAAGCTCAATCGCTACAGGCTCCATGCTCATGGTGTAGACGTACGACGGCGTGGCGGCGACTTCGAGCGGAATGTACTCGGTGTGGGTGTAGGTCGAGATCAGCGAAGGTTGCGGGGTCGACGAAGAGTTTTGGCTGAGCAAGCGTACGCGGTGGGTGTACCCATGGTTCGGATCGCTGAAGTCGGCGCGATCGACGACGTAGACGTAGTGATCATCCTTGCCCTCCACCGCCGCGATGGCATGCGCGCGGCCGTTGGGCGGGGTGTAGCTCCAGACCGTACCTGGCGCGGAGAGGTCGGTCGCGAGGATGATCTGCAGCTGCGCTTCGCCGTCTGCGACGATGATGAAGTCGCGCGTGACGGCTACACGGCCCGGCGCGGCGACGGCGACACTCGCAACGAGCGTAGGGCTCGTGGGAGAAGAGACATCAATAACGAGAACCTCGCCGTCGGTCGAGCTGCCGGAACTCCCGGCGTCGCTGAGGACCGCGTAGCGGCCGCGCGCGGCGACATCCACCACGTTGATGTCCGGTCGCGTGTAGGTCGAACGGAGCCTCGGCCGGTCGGGCTCTGAGATATCGACGATGTGCAGCCCGTGGGTGCCCGCGGCTACCAGCGCCACCTCGCCTACCGTGGCGATGCGGCTCGCAGTGCCGGGAAGGAGCGCGCCGGACCGACGGTCCTGCTCGGTATCCGGGAAAGGATGGGCGACGCCGGAGCTGGGATCGCTCGGCGGCGCGCCCTCGAGTACGGGACGGACCCGGTAGTAGTAGACTTCGCCGACGCTGACGCCCGGGTCCACGAAACGGTTCCCGGTGACGGTACCGCTGTAGTTGATGTACCGGCTGTCCCGGGACTGCGAACGCCACACCTCGAAGGTGTCCACGGCGGGTATGTGAGGCCATTCGAGCTCGATCTTCCGGTACCCGCCTGAGACCTTTGGCGCGAGGGTCAGCGGCGAGAGCGGGACGACGGCTTTGTAGCTCGAGGTGAACAGCTCCTCGCCGACGACCGCCTCGAGGCGGAAGACGTAGAGGCGGCCGTTGCGCGCATCCGCGATGACATGTGGGTCCTCGATCGTCGGGACTGAGGTGAAGGTTCGAGTCGTACCGAATGATTCGCTCGGGAGGCTGCCGTTGTCCGTGTAGCGCAAGGTGTACTCGGAGGCGCCCGGAACAGGCGACCAGGAAATCTCGATCTGCTCGTTCCCGGCCACCGCGAGAAACGACGGCAGCTTGGATGCCGGGGCCGCGAGCGAGACGACGACGCGGGCGGTATTGCCGTTCCAGTCGGTGGCGGTCACCGCGACGTTGACCGGGCCGTCGATCAGCAAGGTCTCAAAGGAGAACGAGAAGGTGCCGTCGTCTTCGGGAGCTGCAGCCGTCCCTGCTCGAATGGTGCCCAGGGGTCCGGACACCTCGTAGGCAACCGTTACGGGCTGATGCCCCTCGGACTCGATGTCCCGCGCTCGTCCGGTCACCGTGACGACTTCTCCGTAGATCTCGCCGTCGGCCGGCGAGAACACCTCGAGTGACGGCGCAGCCACGTCGGTGACGCGCGCGGTGACGGACTCATCAAACGGAGCGATGCACGAACCCAACAGTGCGGCGGTCAGGCCCGCCGCGGCCATTCGCACAGCCCTGCTGAAGAGCTTCCGGCTCATACATTAGTCTCCTTCTTGGGTACTATACTCCGCATCGCTGGAAACGTCCCGGTCGAGCGCCGTGGCCGTTCGGTTTCGATATATTTGGATCAATGGAGCGCAGGATACTCGTCATCATCAACCGACTCGGAGGACGCGGGTTTGCCCGCCGCGCCCATCGTGTCGCCTCGGAGATGCTCACGAGAGCCGGACTCGAGCACGAGATCCTCGCGACACGTTCAATGCGGAAGATACGCGGGGCGGCAGCGTCCGCGGCCGAGCGCGGATTCACGGAGATCACCTGCATTGGGGGAGACGGCACCGTCGGGATGGTCACGAACCAGGTCACCGGGAAGGACGTCCTGCTCTCACTCGTTCCCGGGGGCACCGGCAATATTCTTGCGAAGCACCTGAACGTCCCGCTTCGCCTGCGCGCGGCGCTGCGCGTCGTGATCGCCTCCGAGCATGTCGTTGATCTCGACTGCATCGAGCGCGACGACCGCCTGCACGTTCTGAACCTGAGCATTGGCCTGAGCTCGCTCGCAATGACGGACGTGGACGGGCGCATGAAGCGTCTGCTCGGAACGGCCGCCTACTTCTTTGTCGTGCTCGGTCACCTCGCGCGCCGAGGACCGGCGCGATTCTGCGTCGTCGCCGACGGGCAGGTCCGGCGAGTACGGGGGCGAGAGCTCCTCCTCACGAACGCCGGCTTCAGCAAGACGGCCCTCGCCCCGCTCTTCGCCGACAGCAGGCCGGACGACGGCCGCCTCGAACTCTCGATCTTTCACCTCTCCGGCGGACGGGGGCTGCTCGGGATGCTGTACGACGTCGTGCTCCACACCAACCGGTACCGCGACCGGTATCTGCAGCGGCTCTACATCACCGAGTCGCTCCATATCTCGAGTAAACCGGAGCTCCCGGTTCAGGCCGACGGCGACGGCGTCGGCAGCGGCAGCGTTATCGTGCGGTTGCGGCGCGCAGCCGTTCGGGTGAGAGTCCCGGACCCGAACCTCAGCATCATCGACTGGGCGATCGCTGAGATTTCGCCCGTGCGCGCGGCTGAACGATAGGCGTCTGCGGCAGACGCCCGCCACAGGCCCCCCCGCGGCAGACGCCCGCTTGACCAAATCGCGAACGATGCTACGCTGCCTGCATGTCTCTCGAATACACGATACGTCGCTTCGAGCCGAGCCGCGACAGCGAAGCGGTGGCGCGGATCATGATGGAGGTCGGGTGGCAGCGGCCCGGCGAGAAGGACGAGCGCCTGCAGGCGCGTCGCCAATTCCAGGACGCTGCCGCGGGATTCGTAGCGGAAGCCGGCGGGGAGCCCGAGTGCTACGTCTCAACGATGTCCGGGTCGTACCAGTACCGCGACGACGCACTGCCCTTCGCCGGCGTGACCGGCGTCATCACGAGCCGCGTGGCACGCAAGCAGGGACTCGCCTCACGAACGACAGCCCGGGCGCTCGCCTACCAGGCGAATGAGGGCGCCGTCGTCGCGGGACTCGGCATCTTTGACCAGGGCTTCTACAACAAGCTGGGGTTCGGCACCACCGCCTATGACATCTACGCGACGTTCGACCCGGCGTCGCTCACCGTTCCCTACTGCCGCAGGCGCCCGGTGCGGCTGACCGCCGCAGACTTGGGAGAAATGCACCAGGCGAGGCTGCATCGGCGGCTGCGGCACGGGTCGGTATCTCTCGACGATGCGGCGACCACGCTCATGGGCGTTTCGGCCTCGGAGACGAGCTTCGGTCTGGGATTCCGGGACGACGAGACGGGCGAGCTCACGCACTGCTTCTGGGTGTCGACGGATAATGTGGGCTCGGGTCCGTACCGTGTGCTCTGGACGAGCTTCACCACGGTTGCGCAGTTCGTCGAGCTGCTCGGTCTTCTGCGCAACTTCGGAGACCAGGTCTACACGGTCTGGATTCCCGAGCCGTCGGGGATCCAGCTGCAGGACTTCCTTGACCGGCCCTTCCGTCGTCGAGAGCAGGGCCGACGAGGAAAGCACGAGACGTCGACGGCGGCGAGCGCGGGGTTCCAGTACCGGATCATGGACGTTCCGGCCGCAGTGGCCGCGGCGGCCGGTGCGCTGCGCGGTCGCGGCACGAAGCTGCCGTCGTTCACCATGCGGGTCACCGACCCGGTCGCGCGGTACCTCCCGGAGGGAACCGAGTGGAAGGGCTGCGCCGGTGTCTACCGCGTCGGCCCCGACGGTGCCGAAGTCCTTGTGCAGGCATCCGCGGGCTCGGCTGCCGACCGGCAGACCGACGTCGACCTGGAGATTGGCGT
>SLST01000402.1 GCA_007130265.1 Spirochaetales bacterium | reverse complement strand
TCGGGTCGAGGAGCGCAACTTCGATATCCGCAAGCATCTGCTCGAGTACGACGACGTGCTGAACGAGCAGCGCAAGTACATCTACGGACAGCGCGATGCAATCCTCGTAGACCACTCACTGAAGACGCGCGTGCTCCAGACTGCGCGTGATCTGATCGCCGAGTCGCTCGCAGACGTCAATGAGGCGTCAGACGCAACGCCACAGCGAATCGCCGATCTGTTCGACTTTCTCAGAGAACGACTCTACTACACACCCGACGTCACAGCCGAGAGCCTCGAGCGGAAAAGCGCACGCGACGTCGAAGAGGCGCTGCTCGGAGAAATGGCACGCGACATCCGTGACAAGGAGGAGATCGTCGGGGACCAGCAGCTCAACCTCGCGATTCGGTACGAGTACCTGCGGAATATCGACGCGAGGTGGCAGGACCATCTCGAGAATCTCGAGGCCCTGCGCGAGGCGGTCTACCTCCGCAGCTACGCGCAGAAGAACCCTCTCCTCGAGTACAAGCTCGAAGGGTTCGAGATCTTCGACGAGCTCCTCTACGACATCCGCCTGGCGGTAGCGCGGAAACTCATGGTGGTCAAGGCCGAAGGCTTTCGTGCGAGAATGCAGGCGCCCTCTGTCGTCCAGTCTGCCGAAGAGCATCACTCGCAGGTCTCCGCTTTTGGAGGCGGCGCCGCGGGCGGCCCCGGCGCCGGCGGGCGGAGCGCAGCGGCCCTCGCCACGCGGCCGGAACCGTCGGCCGGGTCACAGCCGCAGCAACAGACGGTCAAGCGCTCGATGCCGAAAGTCGGGCGAAACGACCCGTGCCCCTGCGGGAGCGGCAAGAAGTTCAAGTACTGTCACGGGCGGTAGAGCCTCAGCGCCGCACGAGTTGCCCCATGGGGTCGATCCATCGACCATTGCGTATCACCGAGAAGTGCAGGTGCGGCCCCGTACTCCGTCCGGTGTTTCCCATCCGCCCGACCATCTGTCCGGTCGAAACCCACTGGCCCGCCGAAACGGAAAACGAGTCCATATGGGCATAGAGCGTACGAACCCCGTTCCCGTGGTCGAGGATGACCAGATGGCCATAGGTTCCTGAGTTGGGCTCGACATGCACGACCCGCCCGGAACGCGCGGCAAGCACCGGTGTTCCGATCGCGTTCGCCAGGTCGATGCCGTTATGCATGCGCCACTGGCGGGTGATCGGGTCGAGCCGCATGCCAAAGCCCGACGTCAACCGGAAGCTGCGAACCGGCCACGAGAGCAGCTCCCCGATCGCCAGGAGATAATCGTCGGTGGCCATCCGAGCGCCGGGGATGAACAGGGTATCACCGACCTGGAGCACGTCCGTCTCGAGGTTGTTCGCATCCAGTATTCGGTAGACGGCAACCTCGTAGGTCGAGGCGATCCTCGAGAGCGATTCGCCCGGCTGAACCGCGTGAAACAGTCCGTCGCGATCGGGTATCGAGAGCACCGTTCCGGGCAACAGACGACGCACATCGTCGACCGGGTTCATCGAGAGGATCGTTCCACTGTCCAGGCCGAAGCGCACGGCGATCTCTGATATCGTGTCTCCGGGTTGAACCGTGTACTCGGTTCGGCGAATCTGCTCGAAGTTGGTGGCATCCACACTGATCGGCGCGTCGCCCCCGCGCGCATCCGTCGTCACAGGCCGTACCGCAAGCTCGCCGGCGGCGGCAGCCGGTACCCGAACGCCTACCTGCCGGGCGTAGAAGTCGAACGCTCCGAACACAGGGAAAAGCACGGCGAGAACGATGGGCACAAGCGGAATCGCCGCGAGCATCGGCACGTCTCGGGCGTAGAGGTACGCGGTCAGCGGACGGGCCCGCGGACGCAGATACGCCGCACCGTTCGTACGTCCCCTATGCTCCGCATTCCTCAAAACGAGCGGTCTACCCTGCGAAGGGATCGCCGATGGAATCGGCGACGGAGAGGGATCGGTGTCAATCCGAACCGTTCGACGAGCGTTCGAGCGACTGATGAGCGCGTCGTCTCCAACACCGAGTCCGGTTGTCCGAAGGGCGGGACTCACCCGCCGTGCGGCTCGCCACCGCCTCTCGATTCGCTGTGCCTCGATGATTCCACGCATCTCGCTTTTCATATCGACATGTTGATCTGAGCTTGTTATAGTCCGATAGTGAATTAGAGCCGCTTGTGGCCCACGATACACGAAACTCCATGGATGCGCACCCCCCATCTTCGTCGAACCGACCTCCCCGCTGGCGATACTACGCGCTATTCGTGCTGATCGCCGCAGCGGCGGTCGCCGTAGTTGCCAGGTACGGCTCTATCATGCTCGGAGGCCCCCAGGTAGCCGCGGCGGTGCCGCCTCAAAGAAGCGAACGCGGCCCCATACTGGACCGAAACGGACGGATTCTGGCGATTCAGACCGAGCTCGAGACCGTTTGGGCGTGGCGCCCGGAGGTGCAGGACCCGGAGCGCACCGCGACCGAACTCTCGCCGCTGATCGGCGTCAGCGAGACCGAACTGCGCAACAGGCTTACGGGCCCGACCGGCTCCGCCACGCTGAAACGGGCCATCTCGCCCGCGGAAAGCGAGGCGATTCGCGCCGCACGCGGAGCCGGTCTCCTGCAGGGGGTGCGACTACGGCCCGACTACGGTCGCAGCTATCCCGAGCAGGAGTCGCTTGCCGCCGCGCTTGGTTTCGTCGGCGACGATGGGTACGGACTCGCCGGCATCGAGTACACGATGGAACCGTGGCTTTCGCCGGGCCCCGAGGGTGGGTATGGGAATCAGGTCTTCCTGACGGTCGACATGAGCATCCAGCACGAAGCTGAACGCCTCGCTCGGCGGGCGTTCGAGGAGCATCAGGCGGACTCCGTGATGCTCCTCGTTCTCGACTCGCGGTCTGGCGGTGTTCTCGGATACGCGTCGGTGCCGGGCTACGATCCCAACCAGTTTGCCGAGTACCCGGAGCGCGCTCGCCGCAATCGCCCCATTTCGGACGTCTACGAGCCGGGAAGCGTTTTCAAAGTCTTCTCGATGGCCGGATTTCATCATCTGGGCACGCTGGATGCGGACACGACGTTCAACACCACAGGCCTGTACGAACGCACGACGCCGCCCATCCGCGACCTGGCAAACTACGGAACAATCGATTTCACCGGCATCATCCGGTTCTCAAGCAATGTCGGGGCGGCGATGGCAAGCGAACAGGTTACCGAGCGCGCCTTCTACAACATGCTGCGGCTCTTCGGATTCGCCGAACGCACGGGAATCGACATGAACGGGGAGGAAGCCGGTCTCCTCGCTCGACCGGAGAACTGGTCGGGCCGCACGAAACCCACGCTCGCGATAGGCCAGGAAATCGCGGTGACCGCGCTTCAGCTGGCCTCTGCGGCGACGGTTTTCGCGAATTCCGGAGTGCTTATCAAGCCGAATATCGTCGACAAGATTGTCTCGCCTTCCGGGCGCATTGTTCAAAACTATGGCCGAACGCCCGTCCGCGAGGTCGTGAGTCCGGCGACCGCGCACCAGACGCTATTGGCAATGGAGCAGGCGGTGGTCGCCGGGACGGCGCGGCGCCTCGCCTACGAAGGGCTGCGTATCGCGGCGAAGACCGGCACCGCAGAGAAGATCGACCCGCGGACCGGCAGGTACTCGGCGGAGGCTTTCGTCGCCTCGACCCTCGCCATCCTCCCGGTGGACGATCCTTCGCTCGTGATCTACATGGCGATCGACCACCCAAAGGCCGGCGAGTTCTACGGCGGGCGAATCGTGACGCCGGTCATCCGCGAGTTTCTCGATTTTCTGGTCCCGTACCTTGGAATACCGTTGGCAGGTGACCGTACTATCGCGCATCCGGGTCGCATCACCGTAACACCCGTCCGGCTGCCGGCGATCGCCGAGACCGTTCCCGACTTCGCGGGGCTGCCCAAGCGTTCGCTCCTGCCGCTCCTCGAACTCGAGGATATCGATGTCCGGATCGATGGGTTCGGTTGGGTTGTCCGGCAGCGCCCCGCCCCGGGAACGCTGATACAGCCGGGAACCACCATATACCTGGAGTTGGAGTGAGGATGGATGCGGCCGGAGACCTGCGGCTCGAGACTGCAACCAACGGCAGCCTGACGCTGATCGCGGCCGGACGCTACCTGCACAGCCGTCACAATCCCGAGCGCGACGCATCGAGAGCGTTGGAGGCTGCAGCGCGCCGAGAACCCGCGGCGATGGTACTGTTCGGACTCGGACTCGGGTACCATGCCGACTATCTGATCGAGCATACCGAATCCACGAGAATCATCGTCTTCGAACCGGTCGCCGAAATCGTGGCAATCACCACGGAGCACGGATCGCTCGCGCGTCTGCGGCAGTCCGGACGGCTTACGCTTGCCACCGACAGTCGATCGCTCGCCGGGATTCTGCCGCAGATCGCAGGCGAGGGGTTCGAGACCTTCGTTTTGCCGGGTACCGAACGCCTCAGCAACGAATACGCGGCCGCGCGGCGAGTCACCGACGCATTCTCCCGTCGCCTTGAGATCAACCGCAATACCCTACAGCGCTTTGGCCGCCTCTGGGTCCGCAACCTCTGCCGGAACCTCGACGCTCTCGCGCACGCGTACGGAGTCACGACTCTCGCCGGAAGCTTCTCGGACGTCCCGGTGCTCCTGCTTGCCGCCGGACCGACGCTCGACCAGATACTTCCCATCCTCCCCGACCTGGCCCGTCGCTACCTCGTCGTCGCGGTGGACACTGCGATCGCCCCGGCTCTCCGCGTCGGCGTCCACCCCGACTTCGCGGTGGTTGTCGATCCGCAGTACTGGAATACGCGTCATCTCGACCGGATGAAGGCCAAAGGCACGATGCTCGTCTCGGAAGCTTCAGCGCATCCGCGCGTCTTCCAGTCGTTCGGAGCTCAGACCTTTCTCTGCTCGAGCGTCTTTCCGCTCGGCAGGGCGTTTGAAGAGAGTATCGGCCGCTTCGGGTCGCTCGGTGCGGGAGGCTCGGTCGCCACGACGGCGTGGGACCTCGCCCGCCTCATCGGTGCGACCGAGATCACTTTGGCGGGGCTCGACCTCGGCTTCCCCGCAGGAAGGACCCACTGTCGTTCGAGCTACTTCGAGCATCTCGCCCTCCTGTCGGGAACGAGATTCACGACGGCTGAGTCGGTCGTCTTCCGCTACGTCTGGAGCGCCGAACCAAGCCCGATCGCGGCGAACGACGGAGGCGAGATCCTCTCGGATCGGCGTATGGAGGTCTACCACCGATGGTTCACCGAGCAGATCTCTCTACCGGGCGCCCCGCCGACGAAGACGATCACCGTCGGCGGCGCAGCGATCGAGGGAGTCACTCGACTGAGTCCGGAGCTGGCCCTTGATCGACCCGTCCAACGCGACAGGATCGACCGGCGCAGGGGCGATCTGTTGCGAGCGCTCCCAGCCCCCGACGGTCGGCGGCGAGGCTTGCTTCACGCTCGCACCGACGAGCTTCGTCGGCTGCTCGAGGACCTTCAAGGCGCGGCGGAAGAGGCTGCCGCGGCAGTGCGCCGAATTCGTCGGGACCGGCTGAGCGGACAGTCAGTCGACTTCTCTCCGCTCGTCCCGCTCGATCGTCACCTTGGCAGACACCCTGCCGGCGCGATCGGCAGCTTTCTCATCCAGGAGGCAATCTCCCAGATACGCTCAGGATACGGCAGTGCCGACGTCGCGGAGCAGATTGACGCATCGTTGAAGATGTATGAAGGGCTCGCTGATTCGACCGCCTATCATGCTGAGGAGCTCAAACGCGCTTCTGAAAGAATCTCCCAACCTCTCAAGATTATGTCGGTCGCCGCCGATAATAATGGTGGGTGAGAGTTCATCCAAACGGTATGCAGTGCACCGACGAGCAATCGCCGGGGCCGACGTCCAGGCATACCGTTTTTTTTATGCCCGCGCCCCCGTTGCTGCGTCGGCCTCCCTTTCAACCGCAAACCAGGCAGGAACCACGAACGCAACGTCGGAACCGGTGGTTCGCGAGTGAACGCGCCGGGAACCGGCCTGCTCCCGGACAACCGTCTCCTCGCCAAGCACCGCCTCGGCGAGCAGGACCCGCCGCTCGGTTCCTGCACGAACCACGAGTCCAATTGAGCCGTCACGAACGCTGCGGAGACTCGCCGTATGACCGCTCACCGTACACAGCTGGAGCATCCGACCGTCGTGGTTGTAGTAGAGTCCGCCGAGACTGTCTCTCTTGACGCGTGCTCGATCGATGCGTTCCCGTCCAACGACCGTTGCACGTGGTATCGCGTAGACCGAGCCGGCACTCTCAGCGACCACCACGTGGAACAACCGGGTCGACGCCGGGACGGTGACGACGAACGCAACGCCGGCGCCCGGCTTGTTGATCATCCGCAACTCGCCCTTCAGGAGCTTTCGCACCGTATGGACGACGTTGTCCAGGCCGACGCCTCGTCCGGAGCTCCTGTCCGGAGCGTCACGCATGGAGAAACCCGGACGAGCGAGTATTTCGAGCAGAGGTCTGTCTTTGTCCCCGCTGCGCTCGCGTACCCGCGTCTCGTCGATCCCCGTTCCGTCGTCCTGAACGATCATCCGCACCCGATCGCCAAACCGGTCCACCCGGATCTTGACCGTGGCCGCCGGGTGTCTGCCTCCCGCCGCGCGAGCCTCGATCGTCTCTATCCCGTGGTCGATGCTGTTACGCACCAGGTGCATCAACGCTTCGAGCATAGCGTCTCCCACCGCCGGCGACACACGCGCCCCGTTTCCACCCACCGCGATTCGAACACGCTTGCCCTGAGCGGCGGCATACCTGATGGAACTCAGCCTGACCTCCCGCAGGAGCTCGAGGAGCTGTACTCGTGTGTTCACGCTCACCCGCTCCTGCAGGATTCGAGCAAAGTGCGCGGCACGGTGAAGAGTGGCCGCGAGATCATCGGAAAACGCGGTTGTGCTTCCATGCTGTGGGGAGGCAGCGGCTGCGGCCCCTACGAGCGCGGTCACCTCATCGACGAGCAACAGCATCTCCTCTTGACCGTCGGTAGGGGGGGCAGCCCACTCCTCGTTTCGCCTCGGCTCAGCGCGTCCTTCCGGTGACGGTTCATCCGTTTCGTCTGACACCTCCGCGTAGCTGAGCTCGGTGATCTCGTGGAGCTCTACTTCGTCGACGTGCACGGCGCGCCGTACGACTTCTTCGTCACCGGCGGTCGTAACCGTGATCGTCAGCCGGCGTGTGGCGGTCCGATGGATCTCTTCGATAGCCGGTTCGACTCGCACGACCGCGCACGAGATCTCGAGGTTATTGACGACGAGGAATGCGCGTGCATAGCGCATCTGCGGCACCGTTTCGAAACTCACGACGACCCGGAACAATCGCTCCCCGCGTAGTCGTGCCTCCCGAAGCACACCCCTCTCGGCTGCAAGGGCGCGAGACTGCTGTCGGTGCTCCGCACTTGTTGAATCGGCCTCGTTTCGGTTCAAGTCACACTCGCCGAGTGGCGCGCCATCGCCGTCGGCAGCGCCCGTCGGCGGATCCCGCGACTCGCGGTAACTCGAGAGCGCCGCGTCGAGTTCCCGAACACCGCGTCGCAGCGCGGCTGCGGTCGCGTCATCCACCTTCCCCCCGTCGGTACGAACCGTGCTCAAAGTATCTTCGAGACGATGCGCCGACTCGGCTACCTCGCTCACACCCAGAAATCCGGCTTCCGACTTGATGGAATGGGCGGCACGAAACGCACGGTCGATGTCGGCCGCGCTGCGAACCCCTGGTCCGACGGCACCCAGCATCCGGGTGAGACTCTCCAGCATTATCCTGCTGTCGGAATCGAACATCCGCTCGAGTTTCTTGCTCTGCAAGCTCACTGCTCCCTCTTGACGCCTTCGTCCAGCGCGACGATCAACTCTACCTCACCAACCGTCTTTCCGACAATCGATGCGATCCTCTCGAGTGCGACGCCCTGAAGGTACAGACCTCGCACGCGTTCGCGTGCACTCACCTCGGGAGGCTCTGGAGGCGTTCCGGACCGCGCATCGGACGGCCCGACCGGTGCACCGGAGGCTCCACCCGTTTCCGTCGCCTTTCCGACGTTCGACGCAGAATCGTCCGTACGCTCATCGGCGGACTGCGGAGAGGCCGGCAGGCGCCCGAGCCGCCGGTACGTGTCCGACTCAGCCTCCTGTGCCGTGAGATTCCGTCGCAGTGCGCCAACACGACGATCGGCCTGCGCGATGAGCTTCTCAAGCGTCTGTATCCGGTCTTCTATCAGCTCGATATTCCGCTCAGACGTTGCATTGAGTTCGGTGATTATCGCGCCGACCTCGCGCTTGATCTCCTCGAGCGCAGCCTGGCGGCTCGTCCGCACGACGATGGAGCGATTCAGCAGCAGGTAGGAGACGAGCACCATTATGGTCGTGATCGCGAGCGCAAGCCATCCGCTCATGCCTAACCGGAGATATCGATGTTCTGGCCCAGGTCAGGATCACGGAAAACCTGCTCCTCGGCTCGCTCGTCGTCGTCGCGAGCACCGTGTTCGCCGGTTCCGCCCTTCTCGCCTCCCGACCCGTCGTTTACCTGCTCCGGTCCCTCCTCATCGGTGCGCGACTGAGTTACGCGGTGGTCGAACTCTTCACTCTGGTCTGCGATCTCACTCGCAGCGACCAGTTGCGCCTGTATCTGTGCCTCACGGTGTGTCGACTGATCCCGTCCGATCTCATTGAGTCGCGAGAAGAGCACCTGCAGGTCGATTGGCTGAATCGCCACGATCACCTCCGCCCGACAGTCACATCCTCATCGGTCTCTTCGTACTTCGTGACCTTCACTATGCCTTTGTCGGACACAAATGTAACGGCCTTGAACTCGTTGCGAACCTCGAGATAGGCATCCTTGATACTGACGCGAACTCCCGGGTACACGGTTCCCGATGCAGAGACTCGCCCTGAGACCTTGAGTCCGTCAAGGTACTCTCGCAGCTCCTCGGCCTCCCGCTCGATCTTCTTGAACTCGCCTTCGAGTGCAACCCGCTTCTCTTTCAGCTCCTGGTAGTACGCTTTCTTCTCTGGAGACACCGGTCGTCCTGACTTGACGAGACTCTCGATCGTGCTCATGTTGAGCTTCACGTCTTCGAGCTGGTGGTTGCACGAATCACGCTTCTCCTCTATGGCGCCAAGCTTCTCCTTCCGTTTGGGATCGTAGCCGACCTCGAGTACCGTTTCGCTGCCCGACACCGATCCAAGGCTTTTCGCATTGATCTCCTCAACGGCTTTCACCTGTCCGCCGACAATGCTCGCCCGCTTGCCCTTGCAGATAATCTTGCGATCGGAGAGCACCGTCGAGCTCATTATCCCGTCCGAGACGACGACCAGATCGCCGGCTTCGACCCGGGCATTCTCGATAAATTTGGACCATAGGCTGCGACCGCAACGGATCGTCCCGCTGTTCTTGCCGGCCACTCCCTGGTGCACGATTATATCTCCTTCGGCGTCGAGGTTGCTCCTCCCGACGTTGCCCATCACCTCGATGTTGCCGGCAGCCTTTACGGTGAAGCCGTCGTCCACGTTGCCCTTGACGAGGACCGTCCCGAGAAAAAGAACATTACCGGTCCGAAGGTTCACATCGCCGTTGATCACATGAACCGGCTCCACAGATATCTTCCCGGCACTTATCACGACCTGACCGTTGATCTCAGCTATCGCGGTCTTCCCGTCCTCGCTGAGCCGAACGTTCTTCCCGATCGGAAGCTCCACGTCTTTTCCGTCATTCGCCGGCAGCAGCCGTCCCCCAACGGTGCGACCCGGCTCACCCCGCTGTGCCGGTTCCTTCCTGGCGAGGGCCTGCCCCTGCACAACGTTCTGGACGAGGTTGAGCTCTTTGAAATCCACTCTGCCGTTCGTCTCTTTGAGTTTCACGTGGCTCAGATCAAGCTCAAAGCTGTACCGCACCTGTGCGTCAGGGCCGTTCTTCGCCGGCGTACCGACCGCGACGAGCACCGCGTCACGGTACCGCGGATCGTCGGAGAACCTCTGAACGGTCTCCTCGTCGATCCCTTCCACGACACCGTTCATCCGCAGGAATGACACAATCTGCTCGAAACTCGGGTCCGCTCCGCCGTCTCCCGGTGGGTACGCCTTGAGATACGCCTTCATCTCGTTATCGGCGAGTTCCACCGATAGAGATGCGTCGGCCGAGGGGTCGTACTCAAAGTCGCCGACCTTGATGAACTCTCCCTGTGCAAGCTTGACCGCCTTCGCGACACGTCCCTTGTCGATTCCGTCGTCGACCCGCTCGAGGAGCTTCTCCATCGCCTGACGTTCGGTCGCCTTCGTGCCGTCGCCCACGGGCTTCGTGACCTTGAGCATGATCCCGTCCGGCGTCAGACGGACAAAGACCTCACCATCGCGATCCGAATCGACTTCCTCTTCAGCCAGCAGCGACAGGTCGATCTCGGGACTCGACTCCTCGGCATCGTCGCCCGTTCTCTGCTGAGTCGGATAGGCGAGAATCAGAAAGGGCTTGCGTCCAACGCCCATCATGCCTCGGGTTCCGCGCTCCAGCACCTCGTACTCGACCCGTTTCATCGGCAGGCCCAACTCTACCGACGCCTGCTCGAGCGCATCTTCGAGTGTCTCCCCGGAGACCGTGACGGCCTTCCCCTCGTCCTGCGAGAGCTGCTCCCTCATGTACGACTGAATCTGGTCAAGGGTAACCATGCTACATGATTCCCTTCTTGATGTTGGTGAGCTTCGCCCGCAATCGCATGATCGCCTTGGTGTGCAGCTGAGACACGCGTGACTCGGTAACCTCGAGAACCTGGCCGATCTCCTTGAGGGTCAGATCCTCGTAGTAATAGAGCACCAGGACCTTCTTCTCCTTGTCCGGAAGCTCCTGGATCGCTTCCATGATGACACGTTTGATCTCGTCCTTCTCGACGATGACGTCCGGATTCAGGCTATCGGGACTCTCGATGCTGTCGGCAATGGAAACCTTGTCGCTGTCTTCACCGGTGTACCAGACGTCGTTCAGGCTCAGGATGGACGTCGCCGATATCTTCAGCATCGTCTTCTCGAACTCTCTCGCGGACATCCCCATCTCTTTCGCAATCTCCGCGTCGCTGGCTGCGCGTCCGAGCGAGCTCTCGAGCCGTCGAACACTCTCCTCAATCTCACGACTCTTCTGGCGAACGGATCTCGGCACCCAGTCGATCGAACGCAGCTCATCGAAAATGGCCCCGCGTATCCGGGTCACCGCGTAGGTCTTGAACTTGACATGCTTGTCCGGATCGAACTTCTCGACCGCGTCGAAAAGGCCAAACACACCGTAACCAACGAGATCATCAAACTCGACGTTATGAGGCATGCCGACGGCAACCTTGCCGGCGACGTACTTGACAAGTGGCGCATACTGCTCAACGAGTCGATCACGCACATCCGAGTCGCGCGTCTTCTGGTAGATCCGCCAGAGCTCTTCTTCGGTCTTGTCTGCCAGGAGGTTGTCTCCCATGACTCCCCTTCCCTATTCCTCTCGCTTCAGGACCGTGCGGACCGCACGCGCCATCAAACTCGGGTCGTCGCCCGAGCGACCGGAAACCTCGCCGTCCTCGACCTCAGCATGACCACCGGAAAAACCGTCGGACAATCCCTCTATGTCCGGGAGCCTGCCCGGGAGCTCGGCGTCGGGGGCTTCCTCCAGCTCAGCGGCTTCGTCGACCACCTCGACGTCTTCCTCTTCCGTCCCATCACCGGCTGTCTCGAGCTCAGCGACCTCCCCACTGTCAATCTCCTCGCCATCGTCGTCACCGTCGCTTTCGTCGAGCTCGAACTCCTGCGTCGCGACGTCGTCATCCATGGGGTCGTCGACCACGATGTCAACCATATTCCCACTCTCGTCCGAAGCGCGTGTTCCCGTCGCCTTGAGGTCGGGCAGGTACTTGTCCACGACGTACGAAATAGCTATCGCTCCGGCGGCGAAGACCACCGCACCAACGAATGCGCGAACAAGAAGCGTGGCGAAAGGCACACCACTCACAAGCCCGGCCATCAGAGAGAGGAAGAACGCCGCACCCGCGGCACCTGCACTCACGCGCCAATCGAACCTCATGGTGCTGCCCTACAGGGTAGATAATAGCACATAGGCCGTCAAGCTGAGCTCCCGAAGAGCTTCCGTATGAACTGCCCGATACCGCCACCCTCCCGGTACTCGATCTTCTCCAGCCTGCTGACGATGTGCTGAACGGACACCGACGCTTTTCCCTTCGGGTCACTGACGAGAAACGGCCGCTGTTTGAGCACCGATTGATGAACGGCCGGGTCCTCGTACACGCAGCCGAGATAGTCGACCTTCAGGTTGAGGAACTGGTTCGCTATACTGATCACCCGTTCGGCAACCTTCTTCCCTTCGGTCACGCTCTTCACCCGGTTGACGATCAGCTTCAGCGAGAGACCAAGGTTATCGATCTCAGTCGCGATGATTTTGATGATCCCGTAGGCATCGGTGATTGCTGTCGGTTCGGGGGTCGTCACGATGATCGCCTCATCGGCGGCCGCGATGAAGGAAAGCACGTTATTCGAGACTCCGGCGCTCGTATCGATAATGATGACATCGGCGGTTGCGAGTTCTGAGAGCTCGGTGATGAAGTTCTGCCGCTCCTCCTCGTCGAGGTTGGCGATCTTCGCAAAGCCACTCGCCCCGGCGACTATCTGGATACCGTAGTTGGTATCCATGATGATCTCCCTCATCGACTTCTGTTTGCGAATCAGATGATAGAGGTTGTACTTCGGGATGATACCGAGTACGACGTTCACGTTCGCGAGCCCCAGATCAGCGTCCATCAGGATCACTTTCTTGCCGAGCTTTCCGTAAGCGAGCGCGAGATTCGTCGAGATATTGGTCTTTCCGACCCCGCCCTTGCCGCTTGCGATCGTGATGATCCGCGTCTTCCCGCCGGGACTCCCGGCGCCGCCGTGGTTCCGCATCATCTCACGAAGGGTCTCTGCTTGGTCTGCCATCGTCAACTCCATACTACGCGACTGCAAAGCGCTTTTCGAGTGCCGTTCGAGAGACCAAGAACCCCTCGAGCTGCATTAGCAGGCGAATCCGGGTCGCACGCTCTATGTCTTGCGGAACCCGCTGTCCATCAGTGATGAACGATATCGGTTTCGCGCGTTCTGCAAGAACGCTGATGATGTTCCCGGCACGCGTCGTCTCATCCATCTTCGTTACCACGACGGCCTCATACTTGAACGGCTCGAACTGCGTCGTGATCTCCGCGACGTCGCACGTTTTCGTCGTAGCGCTGATCGCCAGATGCACCCGCGCGCGCCCGCCGCACATCGCGAGCAACTCGTTCATCTCTCCGAGCTTGCGAAAGTCGCGAGGGCTCTTGCCTATCGTATCGACGAAAATGATATCAGCATCCTGGTAGAGTGCGAGGTACTTTCGCATGTCGTCGGCCGACTCTACGAATGAGACCGGAACATCCATGATCTGCCCGTAGGTCTCGATCTGCTGCCTCGCTCCAATCCGGTAGTTGTCGATCGTCAGTATCCGAATGTCCCGTCCCTTTCCACCTCGCTCGAGCCCGTACATCGCCGCGAGTTTCGCGATGGTCGTTGTTTTGCCTACTCCCGTCGGCCCAACGAGCACGAATATCTCCGGCTTGCCGCTGCTCCTCGGTTCGTGGACTCGGATCGACTCGCCAATCCACTCGACCACCGTCCGATGGACGGCTTCCCGATCGGCAAGCTCATCCAACGAAAGCTCACGCTTCAAACGCTCGATCATCGCCCGAACATAGCCGGGGGCAAAGTCATTGTCCTCGAGCCGGGAGCGAATCTCGGTGATCGTCGGATGCGGATCCTCCTTTCCGCCGTCTATCGACTCGCGAAGGCTGCGCAGCTCCAACAGGACCGTCTCCATGGTCTTGTCGCCGCCGCGCATGAGTTCGAGTAATCGCTTCTTCTCGTCCTCGAGCGAGCGCCCCGGCGCACCTCCGCTTCCGTCCGTTGTCGGATCAGCAGTCTGAGTGTGTGCCGGGAGCGGGGGCGACGAAGGTCCGGCCGTCTTGCGCCGCGGCTCGTGTGAGAAGTAGCCGGTCACCTCGACGCCTTCACGGCTGAACAGCCCGAAGATCCCCCCCAGCCGGACCGACCGATGGTGCATGATGCGGGCATGCTCGCCGTACTTCAGTCGGATCTTCTCTTCCGCCTCACGGTGCGTCGATGCCTGCTCGACAAAGTACTCCATGTTCACTCCTCAATCCTTATCTCTGCGAGCGCCTCGATCCGGACATCCGGGACGATCTCGGGCACCGATAGCACGACGAGATCTGGAATCTCCCGTCGCGCGCTCATCTTGACAAGCGGTCGCGCCGCCTCCGAGCAGAGCACCACCGGTACATGCCCGACCTGCTGCACGTTCCGCACGGCGTTCATGAGTGAATTAATCCATTTGCGCTGCACGTCCGGCGAGAGCGCTGGTACCGCACCGCCGGCGGTCTCAACCCGCGACTCCACCAGCCCTCGTTCCAGTCCAGGATCGATTGTCATGACGTGAATCGTGCGCTCATCGTCGACGTACTGGAGACAGATCTGTCGGGCGAGCGCCTGACGGACCTTCTCGACGAGAAAGGTCTGGTCCTTGCTGACCGAGGCGAAGTCGGCAAGCGCCTCGAGAATCGCCACCAGGTTGCGAATCGAGACCTGTTCAGCGAGCAGTTTCTGCAGAACCTTCTGTATCTCTCCGAGTGAGAGCGCCCCCTGAACATCGTCGACCACCGCAGAGTACTCTTTCTTCAGCGCGTCAAGCATGCTGCGGACCTCCTGACGCCCGAGAATGTCTGCTGCGTGGTGCTTGATGATCTCGGTCAGATGCGTGGCGATGATCGACGGAGAGTCGACCACGGTATACCCGGCTCGTTCGGCGCGGTCGCGCACGTCCTCAGTGATCCACATCGCCGGTAGCCCGAAGGCCGGGTCGGTCGTACGCTCGCCGGGGACCTCCTCCGTGACGTTGCCCGGGTTGATCGCGAGAAAGCTACCCATACGGATCGTACCGCGGCCGACCTCCGTGCCGCGAATCTTGAAGCTGTACTCGCTCGGCTCGAGGCGCATGTTGTCGATGATTCGGATACGAGGCACCACGAGTCCGAGATCGAGGGCCATCTCTCGACGGATCCTCGTCACCCGGTCGAGGAGCTCAGCGCCCTTATCGCGATCCACAAGCGGCACCAGACCGTAGCCGAGCTCGAGCGACAGCGGATCGAGCGGTGCGACCGGGGAGATCTCGGCGGGCGCTTCGTGCGTCTGAGCCGTGGCAGCCTCCTTGGTGCGAGCCTCTTCCTGCACCTGTCGGTGGCCCAACCGGTACGCGAGAAAGGCGCTCGCCGCGGAGAGCGGCAGCAGAACGTACCAGGGGAAGCCGGGCAGAAAGGCGATCCCGAACAGGAACGCCGCGACGATCCAGTAGATGCGGCTCTGGCGGGTGAACTGCTCGGTGATGTCCTCACCGAAGGAGCCGTCGGAAATCGCGCGTGTCACGATGATGCCGGTCGCCGTGGAAATCAGCAGCGCTGGAAACTGCGTCACCAATCCGTCACCGACGGCGAAACGGATGTAGGTGTCGGCCGCGGCGGCGAGCGACTCTCCGTGCAGCGTGACGCCGACGACGATACCGCCCACGATGTTGATGACGGTGATAAGGATCCCGACCTTGACGTTCCCGCTGACGAACTTGCTCGCGCCGTCCATGGCTCCGTAGAAGTCCACTTCGCGCTCGAGATCGTTCTTTCGCTTCGCCGCAACCTCCTCGGTGATGGCGCCGGAGTTGTACTCCGCTTCGATGGCCATCTGCTTGCCGGGCAGGGCATCGAGCGTGAAGCGTGCGGCGACCTCGGCGACGCGTGTCGCACCCTTCGTGATCACGATGAACTGCACGGCGATCAGGATCAGAAAGATAATGATCCCGACAACGAGTCCCTCAGTGCCGGTCGTACCGACGACGAAATTGCCGAACGCGATCACGATCCGCCCGCGGAAGTCCGCTCCCTGGGTGAGGATGAGCCGCGTGGAGGAAACATTCAGCGCGAGCCCGAAGACAGTAGCGACGAGAAGCAACGTCGGGAAGACGCTGAACTCGAGAGCGTTCGACGTGTAGAGCACGATCAGGATCACTAGCAGACTCAGGACGATGTTCAGCGACATGAACCCGTCGAGCAGCACGGTCGGCAGGGGGATGATGAGCATCATCACTACCGCGATCACACCCACGGCGACCAGCACGTCACTCCGGCGCCGCAGAAAGGCATTGCTCAGCACGGACTGGAAATCAGCCATCTCGACCTCCCGCGGCTCGTCCTGCCATCTGATAGACCTGTTTCAGC